>JANMBK010000055.1:0-21199 GCA_031360365.1 Methylophilaceae bacterium | reverse complement strand
TATTGGTTTGCCAAAGCCGATAATTTTGAAAAAGCCAACGACTACAAACTGTTTGATTGTATTGAGTGCGGTGCCTGCAGTTATGTTTGCCCCAGCAACATCCCGTTGGTGCAATATTATCGTTATGCCAAAAGTGAGATTATTGCGGTAGATAAAGCCAAAGAAGCGGCGGATTTAGCGCGTGAGCGTAACGATTTTAGGCTGGCCAGAATTGAGCGCGAAAAACTAGAGCGGGCGCAAAAACATGCTGAACGCGCCGAGGCAGGCAAAGCCGCAGCGGCCAAATTAGAAGCTGAAAAAGCACTTGCAAATGAACTAAATAATACTGGAGAGAAAAATGATGCTCTGCAAGCCAATATGCATGAGGCTTCTGGCGATGCTCCACAATTAGGCGATGACGAAGCGGCTAAAAAAGCAGCTAAACAGGCAGTCATTGCCGCCGCCATAGCGCGTACAAAAGCCGCCAAAGCTGCAGCTGCAGCCAGTGGTGAAACGCCTAAAAATGTAACGGATGTTGAAGAAAGTACAAAAAAAGAAATTGCCGAAATTGATGCGCGGCGCAAAGAAGTAGGCTTAACTGAAAAGCCAGCTGCTGATGCCGGAATTGATGAAGACAAGCAAGCCAAAATAGCTGCTGCTATCGCGCGTGCGAGAGCAGCAAAAGCAGCGGCAGAAGCCGCTAAACTGAGTGAAAATATTGGCGAAAATAAACAATGATGAATAGAAGTCCTTACATTTCTGATGCGCCATCCGTTGGCGCTATTATGCTAAAAGTGTTGCTGGCACTGGTGCCTGGCATCATCGCCTATGTATGGGTGTTTGGTGGCGGTATTATGGTGACCTTATTGCTAGCTACCACTACTGCCCTAGCTGCAGAAGCGGTAATGCTCAAAATAAGAAAACGGCCAATTCAACCATTTTTAACCGATTACAGTGCCGTCACCACCGCATGGTTATTGGCGCTTGCGATACCGCCACTTTCGCCGTGGTGGTTGATTGTGGTAGGCACGCTGTTTGCCATTGTCATCGCCAAGCATTTATATGGTGGCTTAGGTTACAACCCGTTTAACCCCGCCATGATTGGCTATGCGGTGTTATTAATATCTTTCCCCGTGCTAATGACCAAGTGGCCAGCTGCTTTGCAATTGGCGCAAACCAAGCTGGGCTTTATTGACCAGTTACAGTTTATTTTTAGTGGCACACTGCCGCCACAAACCATGTTAGATGCAGTGACCAGCGCCACGCCATTAGATTACTTAAAAACGCAGCTCACTTTAAAACATGAGGTAGCCAGCATTTCGCAAGCGCCAATATTTGGTACATTTGGCGGTAAGGGTGGTGAGTATGTAGCAGGCGCTTATTTGCTAGGCGGCTTGTATCTATGGCAGCAAAAAATCATCACTTGGCATTTACCTACCGCTTTTTTAGGCGCGCTAGCGTTAATTTCTGGCGTGTTTTGGCTGGTAGATTCTGCGCATTATGCGTCACCTGTTTTTCACTTATTTAGCGGTGCCAGTATGCTGTGCGCGTTTTTTATTATTACCGACCCAGTGAGTGGCCCTACCACACCAAAAGGAAAGTTGTGGTTTGCAGCTGCGGTTGCAGTCATTACCTATTTAATCCGCGTTTACGGCGGTTACCCAGATGGTGTCGCGTTTGCGGTCATCTTCATGAATATTTGCGTGCCATTGATAGACGCGCATACCCAGCCTCGCGTTTTTGGCCACGAGGGGTAAGCTTACAATGGCTGAATCTATTGTTAAACATACCGCAACCACCATGGCAATTATGGTTGCGTTTAGCTTGGTTGGCACGGTTTTTCTTGCAAGCACTTATTTAAAGACAAAAGCGCCAATTGAGGCCAGTGAAGCAGCAGCAAAAATGAAATTGTTTGCGCAAGTATTGCCAGTCAATGAGCACGATAACGACTTACTGAACGATTTTGTTGAGATGCCTGCTGGCGGCGAACTTAATAATCGCACAGCGACCAAAGTGTATACGGCAAGGCTAGCTGGTGTTGCTACAGCCGTGATATTAGAAGCCACCGCACGCGATGGCTACAGTGGCGATATTAAGTTGCTGATTGGGGTGCGACAAGATGGTAGCTTAGGCGGTGTGCGTGTAATTGCCCATAAAGAGACGCCTGGTTTGGGTGATTATATTGATATTGCCAAAGATAATTGGATTAAGTCTTTTGATGACTTATCCCTTACTTCACGCGCAAGCAAGGAATGGCAGGTTAAAAAAGATGGTGGACAATTTGACTATATGGCAGGCGCCACCATCACGCCACGCGCTGTGGTAAAAGCCACACATAGGGCGCTGGCTTATGTGGAAGTAAACAAAACGCTATTGTTTGCAGCACATAGCAGCAAGTAGTAACAAGTTTTCTGGAGAACTATAATGGCAGTTTATAAAACAATTGTTGAAAATGGTTTGTGGAAGCAAAACCCAGGCGTAGTGCAGCTATTGGGTTTGTGCCCCACTTTAGCGATGACCACTAGCATGGTGAATGGGTTTTCACTTGGGCTGGCGACTGCTTTCGTCATGGCGGCCAGTAACGCATCGGTTTCTCCCGTGCGCAAGTGGATTCCTAAAGAAATTCGCAATCCAGTGTTTATTTTAATCATCGCTGCAATTGTTACCGTGATTGATTTAAGCATGAACGCATTTTTGCACCCGTTGCATAATGTATTGGGTATATTTATCCCGCTGATTGTCACCAATTGCATTGTGCTGGCACGGGTAGAGGCGTTCGCTGCTAAAAACCCAACGCTGCCTTCTGCGCTAGATGGCTTAATGATGGGACTAGGTTTGGCGGGTGTGCTTGCCTTGCTAGGCGGTATACGCGAGTTAGTAGGCAAAGGTACGCTATTTTCTGGCATTGATTTAATACTAGGCCCAGACGCAAAAAGCTTGATCATCCATGTGATTCCTGATTATCATGGCTTTTTGCTAGCCATATTGCCGCCAGGTGCATTTATTGGTTTGGCTTGTTTAATTGCTGCGCGCAATTGGGCAGAGCAACGCAAATCAAACCCTACACCGCAAACAGGCGGCGCACTTAAACCTGCGCTTTAAGCATTAATCATGAACGCAGAAAAACGCTTTGAAATTTTTAAGCGTCTTTCTGATGCCATTCCTCAGCCGAGCACTGAACTAGAATATAGCAGCACGTTTGAGTTATTAATTGCAGTGATTTTATCGGCACAGGCCACCGACAAAGGTGTGAATATTGCGACTAGAAAACTATTTAAAGTGGCTAACACGCCACAAGCGATTTTTGACTTGGGTGTTGCTGGACTAGAAAGTTATATTAAAACCATTGGCTTGTATCATGCCAAAGCAAAAAATGTCATTGCTTGTTGCGCGCAACTTATTGAAAAACATAATGCCCTAGTACCCAATACTAGAGCGGCTTTAGAGGCATTGTCAGGCGTTGGTCGCAAAACGGCTAATGTGATTTTAAACACCGCTTTTGGCGAGCCTACGATTGCGGTGGATACACATTTATTTAGACTGGGCAACCGCACTAAATTGGCCATAGGTAAAAACGTGCTGCAAGTAGAACAGAAATATTTAAAGACGATTCCCAAACAATTTTTGCGAGACGCGCACCATTTGCTAATTTTACATGGTCGCTATACTTGCACTGCGCGCAACCCTAAATGTGGCGAGTGCTGCATTGTGGACTTGTGTGAATACAAAAATAAAAATATCCACAATATCCATTTAATGGCCGGTGAGGTCATGACAGAAAAGGGTATGGCCGGTGAGGTCATGACAGAAAAGTGTCTCGGTGCTGAAGATCACAGGATGAATGCATGAAAGTGGCCACAGGCTTAGCGATTGGAAAAACGGCACAAGCAGAATTAGCCGCTCAAGCAGTTGAATCTGCTATGCTGAAAGCCAATATCCATGCTCCTTCCAGCGTGTTGCTTTTTTTAACTTCAGAGTTTGCAGCCGATCCGCAATCGGCCATTAAAGCCGCTGCTAAAGCCGCCAGTTGCACGCAAATTATTGGCTGCTCGGCCACTGGCATTTTTACTGAGGAAGATTGGGTGATAGACAGTCCAGCTGCCGCGGCTATGGTTTTTTCCGATTTAAATTTTAGCCATTCCAATACTGATGATGACATATTGCTCACCTTAACTGCGCCCAATGCAATCAATACGACCTGGCTAAACAATTTTGGGATAAACAATGCTGGCGCAAGATTCGGTGGCGTTTCTGGTGATGCCATTGGTCAAGGGCCATTTTCTGTGTGGCAAAATGGCAAAGGTAATACGCAAGGTTATTGTGAAGTCGCGCTGGCTAACATGCATGCTGCAGTTGCCGCTTCGCATGGGCTGCAACTTATTTCATCGCCGCGCCGCATTACCAAAACCAAAGGCAACGATTTATTCTCGCTGGCCAATTTACCTGCATTAAACACATTATTTTCTGCCTGTAAAAAACAAGATATTTCTATCGCATACGATGATATTCCTTATCACCAACTGATGGCGGTGTATGCCAGCAAGGCCAGCCAGATTGAGCGTGGCGATTACAACTTAGCTTCGTTAATTATTGCCAACCAAGATAATGACTCTATAACGCTGACCAAACCGTTAAAAGAAGGGGATTGGTTAAGCTGGGCAATGCGCGATGTGGATGCAGCGCAAATTGACATTGTAAAAACTACCAGCATGCTGCGGCGTCAATTAGATACAGAGCCTGCGTTTGGCCTGTTATTTTCGTGTCTTGGGCGCGGACCGTATTTTTATAACGGCAGCGACCAGGATTTAGCGTTGATTAAAGCGCTGTTTCCTGATTTGCCGTTAATAGGCTTTTATGGCAACGGCGTCATTGCGCCGATGGGCGGCACGAACGAGCTACTGCAACATTCGGCGGTGTTGGGCTTATTCGCAAAAAGCAATGTCATCCACTTGTGAGATTGCTTGCTTATGTCTTTATTTAATCCCTATGTCTTTATTTAATCCCAGCCGCGATGAAGTGCGTGCTTTCTTTTTTGAGGCGTGGGCAAAATTCAACAGGCAGCAAACACTCACCGATTTAGAAAAAATTGCGCTTGAAGTGATGCATATGCATCCAGAGTATCACTCAATATTAAACCAACCTGAGCAGTTTAAACACCAAGACTATTTTCCTGAGTTTGGGGAAACCAACCCGTTTTTACACATGAGTTTACATGTTTCCATAGTCGAGCAAATCAGCATTAACCAGCCGATTGGTATTACAAATATTTATGCACAACTCAAGCTTAAACATCAAGATGAGTGTGATGCACAGCACGCTATTTTAGAATGCTTGGCTGAAGCTATTTGGCAAGCGCAACGCAATAATACGGACATAGACAGCGCGTATTATTTGCAGCTATTACAACAAAAGTTGCATAACTAGTTTGCTTTACAGCGGCCTACTTAATTGAATACTTAGGGTTGATAGAATGCTAAGATAACGCTACTTATGACAAGCCCCAATATGCACAGCTGGCTTAACGAACATGGCGACTACTTGTATCGCTTTGCGCTGGCTCGTTTGCGCGACCCGCATCAAGCCGAAGATGTGGTGCAAGAAACCTTTTTAGCAGCCATCAAATCACCCAGCTTTGCTGAGCAATCTGCACCTCGCACTTGGCTAACGGGCATCTTAAAGCATAAAATAATCGATGTGATGCGCAAAAATGTACGTGAAGTTGCGGTTTCTGATTTAACAGACGAAAATGAAGATGGCGCTACAGATGACTTTTTTGATGCTGCAGGTCATTGGGCCGATAAACCACTCAAGTGGGATATGCCTGAAAACGCGTTAGAACAAAAACAGTTTTTAGGGGTATTGCAAACTTGTATGGATAAGCTACCAGCAAAAGCAGCACAATTATTTATCATGCGTGATGTGCACGAAACCGATAACGAAGAAATTTGTAAGGAACTCAGTATCAGCACGACCAATGCTTGGGTAATACTTTATAGAGCCCGTATGACATTAAGAAAGTGTTTAGAAATCAACTGGCTGGGTAGTTAATTGGGGTCAGTAATTTAGACCCTATAAATTTTAGGAGCTAGGAAGTTTAACCTAGTAAGTTTAATTATGTTGAGCTGTAAGAATGCGAGTCAATTAATTTCAAAATCGTTAGATGGCCCATTAACGATACAGGAGCGTTTTGCCCTAAAATTGCATCTGCTTATTTGCAAATACTGCAAGCGTTTTAGTCAACAATTGCAAACGTTACGCGTTGCTTTAAAATTAGCTACCAGTACTATTGAAAACGATGACACCATTAAAATGCCATCAGAAACTAAAAACCGGTTGATGCAGTCAATTGAATCTAGTTACGATTAATTGACGTATAAACCAGTAAGTGCAAGAATTTTTAACTCTAGCAATTTAACCTTGGTACTTAACCACTGACTTAGAAACTATTATTTTTTTTAAAAGGATACCAAACATGACTTCATCTACAAAAGCAGTTGCTTTAGCACTATCTAGCGCCTTCGTATTATCAATTGGTGCAACAACTATCAACGCAGCCGAGAATCCATTTGCCATTAAATCATTATCAAACGGCTATCAAGTGGCAGACCATCACGAAGAAGGCAAGATGAAAGATGGCAAATGTGGCGAAGGCAAATGCGGTGCCGAAATGAAAGAAGGCGCTGAAAAAGCCAAAGATGGCAAGTGCGGTGAAGGTAAATGCGGCCACGGCGACAAAGATGCTAAAGCGAAAGATGGCAAATGCGGCGCAGAGAAAGCTAAGTAAACATTCATTCGTCACTAAAGTCACACATTAATAATTGTGTCATCTTTAGCTGATATTAAAGGTGTGGGTTTGGGGTTAAAGCGTGAGCTGATACCTCAAATCCAAGCCCTCTACCAAACTCCCGCAACCTCAAATATTAACTTTGTTGAAATCGCCCCAGAAAACTGGTTAGGCGCAGGTGGTAGATTTGCCGCCGATTTAGCTTGGTTCGTCGAGCGCTACCCAATTGCCTGCCATGGTCTGTGTTTATCGCTGGGCGGTCCAGATCCGTTGAATGTTGGTTTTTTAAAGCAAGTGAAGCAGTTTTTATCTGCTAATAAAATTCCGTTGTATACCGAACATTTAAGTTATTGCTCAGACAATTATCATGGTAAAACTGGCTATTTATATGATTTACTGCCAATCCCATTTACCGCTGAAGCAGTGAAATACGTCGCCAAACGTATACGCCAAACGCAAGATATTTTAGGGCAAAAAATCGCCGTAGAAAATGCCTCTTTTTATGCTACTGCGCCAATTTCTAACATGTCAGAAATTGATTTTTTAAATGCCGTATTAACCGAAGCGGATTGCTGGTTGCATTTAGACATCAACAATATATATGTGAATAGCGTGAATTTTGGCTTTGACCCTTTTGAATTTTTGCACCAAATTCCGAAAGAAAGAATCGTCTACAGCCATGTGGCAGGGCATTACCAACAAGCGCCAAATTTACTCATTGATACACATGGCACCGATGTGATTGACCCAGTGTGGGCGCTGCTAAATGAAGCCTACCAATTATTTGGCGCTTTCCCCACTTTACTCGAGCGCGACAGCAATATTCCGCCGCTACCCGTATTGATGCGTGAAGTAGATAAAATCGCACAGATTCAGACAAACCATTCATCTCAAAAT
Source organism: Methylophilaceae bacterium (assembly GCA_031360365.1). Classification (GTDB taxonomy): domain Bacteria; phylum Pseudomonadota; class Gammaproteobacteria; order Burkholderiales; family Methylophilaceae; genus Methylotenera_A. Next base: position 13,539 of record JANMBK010000055.1, on the reverse strand, counting down.
CATACGACTCAAAACTATCGCCCTGCAGGCCGCATGGGTATTGGTCTGCAGGGCAGTGCTTAATGTTAGATTTTCAACATTATCAGCAGGAATTCACTGCACATATTCGTAATCCCAAAGCGCATAAAAAACCAGCAGGTGTAAATGCAACTCGCATGGCTGTATACCGTGAGGCGGTGTTCAATAATATTTTAGAATCCGTTTCGGTGTGTTTTCCAGTGTGCCAAGTGGCCATTGGTAAGCGTGCTTGGCGTAAGTTACTAAAAGACTTTGTTAAAAGTTATGCGGCGCAAAGCCCCCTTTTCAGAGAAATCCCACAGCAGTTTTTGCATTATTTAAATTCACAATCCAGCTTGCCAGCTTATTTAGCCCAACTAGCACACTACGAATGGGTAGAATTAGCAGTCAGCTCGCAACAAACTGCCAATATACCGTTAAGCCAAAGAACTGATTTATTAAATGAAAAGCCCGTGCTAGCGCCTGCGCATATGCTATTGGAATATGATTATGCTGTGCACAAAATTTCACAACGCAAGTTGCCAAAAGTGACAGAAAAAACCTATCTAATGGTATTTAGAAACGCAGAGTTTGAGGTGAAGTTTATTGAGCTCAACCCAATCACATTTCAATTATTGCAACTGATAGAAGAAAATAAGATGACTGGAGAACAGGTGTTGATGCGTCTTGCAGAAGCGATGCAGCATCCAAATGTTGATGCTGTGATTGCCTTTGGTGCAGAAATTTTGAGCGATTTAGCTAATCAACAAGCAATTATTGGCAGCAGTAAATAGAATAAAGCAATCACGTGGGAAAATAGATGCTCTGCGGGTCAATAGCAGTGCGGCTTACAGACATGTTAAATAATTAAACCAAAAAATAACCAAAAAAATTGGTTAACAATACTTAGTTAAACTGCTCTGCTTCGCGCTCGCTGGCCAACTCCACCACTACCTGTTTTTGCGAGTTGTCTAAATCCCACCAGCCTTGAATTTCATCCATACTGCGATAACAACCTTGGCAAAAACCAGTGCTGTCATCCATACTACACACGCCGATGCACGGCGATTGAACTTCTGTTTTTGTCATACTTTTTGCTATTCTTTAAACTAGCTTAACTTAAGCTACCATGGCATTGTTTGTATTTTTTGCCACTGCCACAAGGACACGGATCGTTGCGGCCCACTTTTACGCCTTCGCGCACAATTGGGTTGCCCCCCGCCATTTGTGCTTGCTCATCGGCACTAAACTCGCCTTGCAGTTTCGCAAGTGCCTCGTCCGACATATTTTCATTAAACTCAGCATGCTGGTATTGCACATTGGCGACATTAGCCGCTGGTTCTACTGGCTCAATATCTTCTTGCTGACGCACTTGCACTAGCATGGTGATTTTTGTGACTTCGGCTTTCACTGTATTCAACAAACCTTCAAACAATTGAAATGCCTCACGTTTGTATTCTTGCTTAGGATTTTTTTGCGCATAAGAGCGCAAATGAATACCTTGGCGCAAATGATCGAGTGCTGCCAAATGTTCGCGCCAATGCATATCAATACTTTGCAACATCACTGAGCGCTCAAATTGACGCATGGTGTCGTTGCTTGCTAATGCTTCTTTAGCTTTATATGAGGCATCTGCTGCCTCAAAAATGTGCTCGCGTAGCGTTTCTTCATGCAAATCTGGATTTTCTTCCAGCATTTTTTGCAGCGGCAAATCTAAACCCGCCTCTTCTAACAACTCTTTTTCTAACGCGGCTACGTCCCATTGCTCTTCTACACTGCCTAGTGGAATATGCGTCGCAATCATGCTACTTAAAGAATCTGCGCGCATGGCGGTAATGGTTTCACCAATATCAGTGGCTTCTAATAATTCGTTGCGTTGCTCGTATATCACCTTGCGCTGGTCGTTCGATACATCATCAAACTCTAATAACTGTTTACGAATATCAAAGTTACGACCCTCTACTTTGCGTTGTGCGTTTTCAATCGCGCGAGAAACCATGGCATGCTCAATCGCTTCGCCTTCTGGCATTTTTAAGCGCTCCATAATGGCAGAGACGCGATCGCCAGAGAAAATACGTAATAATTGGTCATCCAAACCTAAGTAAAAACGGCTAGAACCCGGGTCACCTTGACGGCCAGAACGGCCACGCAATTGGTTATCTACGCGGCGCGATTCATGGCGCTCGGTGCCAATAATATGCAAGCCACCTGCGATTAGTACGGCATCATGGCGTTGCTGCCAATCGGCTTTTATTTGCAATGCCTTAGCCTCTTTTTCTGCATCACTTAAACTGGCATCGCCATGCACCTCATGGATACTAGCTTCTACGTTGCCGCCTAATACAATATCAGTGCCACGACCTGCCATATTAGTGGCAATGGTAATCGCACCTGGTTGGCCTGCTTCAGCAATAATATGTGCTTCGCGCTCATGTTGCTTGGCGTTTAACACTTCATGTTTTAAGTTGGCTTTGTTTAAAAGGCTTGAGATAATTTCAGAGTTTTCAATTGATGTTGTGCCCACCAATACTGGCTGGCCAATGGCTTGGCATTGTTTAATATCTTCTATTACCGCGTTGTATTTTTCGGCAGAAGTGCGATACACCTTATCCATCGCATCTTTACGAATTTTTGGGCGATGCGTTGGAATCACCACTGTTTCCAAGCCGTAAATTTGGTTAAATTCATAAGCTTCAGTGTCGGCAGTACCGGTCATACCGCTGAGTTTTTCATACATACGGAAGTAGTTTTGGAAGGTGATGGAAGCCAACGTTTGATTCTCTTTTTGAATCGCCACACCCTCTTTCGCCTCTACCGCTTGATGCAAGCCATCAGACCAGCGACGACCTGGCATTTTACGGCCAGAGAATTCATCCACAATCACAATATCGCCATCATCAACGACATAATGTTGGTCTAATTTAAACAGATTTTGTGCGCGCAAAGAAGCATATAAATGATGCACCAAAGTAATATTAGCCGGGTCGTACAAGCTAGAGCCTACTGGCAGCAAGCCAGAGCTGGTTAAAATTTCTTCAGCCCGTTCGTGGCCAGCTTCGCTCATGGTCACCGTTTGCGCTTTTTCATCCACCCAAAAATCGCCTTCGCCAGCTTCTTCTTTTTGTGCGCTTAATTGCAAGGCCACTGCGTTAATTTGGTTATATAAATCAATGCTGTGCTCGGCTTGGCCAGAAATAATCAGCGGTGTACGTGCCTCATCGATTAAAATAGAATCGACTTCATCGACTAGCGCGAAAGTCAATTTGCGTTGCACGCGCTCTTCAGCGGTAAACACCATATTGTCGCGCAAATAGTCAAAGCCAAACTCATTATTGGTACCGTAAGTAATATCCGCTGCATAGGCCAGTTGTTTGGCATCATGTTGCATTTGCGATAAATTAATGCCAACAGACAAGCCCAAGAAGTTGTACAACTTACCCATCCACTCGGCATCGCGTTTGGCGAGGTAATCATTAACAGTCACCAAATGCGCGCCTTTACCCGTTAGCGCATTCAGGTAGAGAGGCAGTGTTGCAACCAGTGTTTTACCTTCGCCCGTGCCCATCTCAGCAATTTTTCCACCATTAATCACCATACCGCCGATTAACTGCACATCAAAATGACGCATGCCCAATGCACGCACACTGCCTTCGCGCACGACTGCAAAGGCTTCTGGTAACAGTTTTTCTAAGCTTTCACCTGCAGTAAAACGCTGTTTAAATTCTTCTGTTTTAGTGCGCAACTCGTCATCAGATAAGGCTTGCATGGCAGGCTCTAGCGCATTAATTTCTTTTACTTTTTGGCCATATTGCTTTACCAGCCGGTCATTTCGACTACCGAAAAATTTTTTGAAGAACGTGGGTAACATGAAAAGACACCGATTTTCCGAAACTTCGGAAACCTCTAATTAGATTGGATAAAAACTACTTTTTTATGGATTTAAGCTCTGTATTTCTAACTTAATGTAGCTGGGGATTGAAACAAAAAATTCAAGACTGCTTAGCTACTGTTAGGTGAATTACTATTAAAAAGATACTAATTTTTCAAATATTTACGTGGGTCTAAAGCGGCGCCATTTAAGCGAATTTCATAGTGCAAGTGTGGCCCTGTAGAACGGCCTGTACTACCTACTTGCGCCACAATTTGACCCTTAATGACACGCTCGCCCACTTTCACTAAAATTATTGAAGTATGCGCATAACGCGTCTCTAACCCAGCGCCATGCTCAATTTTGACTAGTTTACCATAAGCGCCTCCTTGTTCTACGCTAGAAACAATGCCATCAGCCGCTGCGCGGATGGGCGTGCCTGTATTGGCGGTAAAATCTAAGCCTTCGTGAAAAGCTTTATTGCCATTAAATGGGTCTATACGCCAACCATAACTTGATGAATTAAATGCTGCATTAATCGGGTTGCTATTGGGCAACATGTCTTTAAGCACACTCTGCTGCAAAATTTGGGCTTCTATACTACTTAAAGATTCATCGCGCGCATCGACCGCTTTTGTCAGCTCTAAAATAGCCGCTTGCAAATCTGGCTCGGTCATAGGGCGGGCATTTACCAATGGCCCGCCGCGATTAGCAGACAGCAAGCTATCAGTTTTTTGATTCGATTTTTTGACCGTTTTATTGCCAGTTGGTTTATCTTTGTCACCCGCAATTTTGGCCAAACGCTCGCTTTGTGCATCTAGCCGCATCATACGCGCCTGCAGTTCACCCAACTCTTTGGCATAGGCATCTAAATGTACTTGCGATGAAATAATGGAGCTTTTGAGGTGTGGAGGCAACAAGGCTTTTACACCTTGTTCTTTAATATTGCTAGGGGGTGTAATAAATAGTAGTGTCAACAATACCGGCACCAGCACTAGCGCGGCTATTAGCAAGCCTGCCTGCAACACAGACAGGCTTTTGGCTTTTGCCATTTTGTTAGACACCAAAATTATATTCATAGAATAATATTCAACAATTTTTATACGTAATTTATATACAATAAGCCATGCGTAAAATTAATACTTTATTTGCCGCTAATGGCCAATTAGATACACTAGCAAAAAACGTGCAAGCACATCAACATTTGCAGCAATTTTGGCAAGCGGCAGCACCAAAAATTCTTGCCGAGAACAGCTTTGTTAGTGGCCTAAACAATGGCCAACTCACAGTTTACGCAGATAGTGCAATTGTTGCTAATAAAATCAAGCTAATGCAGGCTAGCTTATTGACCCAATTAGAAAATTTGCAAAAAAACAACCTAAAATTCAGGGAATGTAAAGTTACTGTAATTGTGGCGAAAGTGCAAGTAAAATCTAAGCCAAAAGCCATTATTAAGGCGCCTCGCACGCTGTCAACTAGCGCCGTCAACAGCTTAAAAGTATTAGCGCAAGATTTATTGGATAAAAACAAGGGCGAATCACCTTTAGCAGTGAAATTAAAACTGCTCGCCAGCAAAACTAAATAGCTGTCGAATTTTTATCTAATTCCGTAGTTAGAGCAAGGTTTTGCTACAACGTCAATCCCAAAAAAATTGAAACGATTAAATCCTTGCTGGCTAATATTAACGATGATTTTTGTGATAATCAGCGGGCAAACATGTAACGTGCTAAGTGGTTGTGACGACACATGATTAGTGCCATAATGCCGCTGCTGTTACAAAAAATTTACAATTTTTTTTTAGCATAATGTTAACCAATTACGTTTCAGATTTATAAATAATATAGATAGGGAGAAGTCATGTCAGTTGCACTAATGATCGCCATTGCTGCCGCAGTATTAGCAGTGCTTTATGGCGTAATAATGAGTAAATGAATTACCAATTTGCCAGCCGGCAATGCGCGTATGCAAGAAATTGCAGGCGCAATTCAACAAGGCGCTGCCGCTTATTTAGCACGTCAATATAAAACCATCACTATGGTAGGTATCGTATTGGCAATATTAGTCGCTGTGTTTTTAGGCACTACGACGGCGATTGGCTTTGTGTTGGGTGCTTTACTATCTGGCGCTTGTGGTTTTATTGGCATGAATGTGTCTGTAAAAGCCAATGTGCGTACCGCACAAGCGGCCACTGGCGGTATAGCGCCTGCTTTCGACGTTGCATTTAAAGGCGGCGCGGTGACTGGCATGTTGGTAGTAGGTTTAGGCTTATTCGGCGTAGCTGGTTTTTATTGGTTTTTAGGTGGTGAATCTGCAACTAACCTAGACCCATTAATTGGCTTAGCTTTCGGCTCATCACTTATCTCAATCTTCGCGCGTTTAGGTGGCGGCATTTTCACCAAAGGCGCTGACGTTGGCGCGGATTTAGTAGGTAAAGTTGAAGCAGGCATTCCGGAAGATGACCCACGTAACCCAGCGGTAATTGCTGATAACGTCGGTGACAACGTGGGCGACTGCGCTGGTATGGCAGCCGATTTGTTCGAAACTTACGCAGTGACATTGATTGCAACAATGGTATTAGGGCACTTGCTTATCACCGAGTCTGGTGCAAACGGTATTATTTATCCACTAATGTTAGGCGCGGTTTCAATCGTGGCCTCAATCATTGGCTGCTTCTTTGTTAAAGCCTCACCAGGCATGAAAAATGTAATGCCAGCACTTTACAAAGGCTTAGCAGTTGCGGGCATATTATCTCTTATCGCATTCTATTTTGTGACCATGAAAATGTTCCCAGAAGGCTTAACAGCGGGCGATTTAGTCATCTCTGCCAACCAATTATTTGGCGCTTGTGCAGTGGGTTTAGTGCTTACAGCGGCTTTGGTATGGATTACAGAATACTACACAGGCACACAATATGCCCCAGTTCAGCACGTGGCGCAAGCTTCTACTACTGGCCACGCCACTAACATCATTGCGGGTATTGGTATTTCAATGAAATCAACGGCTTGGCCTGTGCTTTCTGTATGTTTGGCTATTTGGACGTCATACCATTTAGGTGGTTTATACGGCATTGCGATTGCTGCAACTTCGATGTTGAGCATGGCCGGTATTGTGGTGGCTTTAGATGCTTATGGCCCAATTACCGATAACGCGGGCGGCATTGCTGAAATGGCTGGTTTACCAGCTGAAGTGCGCGATGTAACTGATCCATTAGATGCAGTTGGCAACACGACAAAAGCAGTGACTAAGGGCTATGCCATTGGTTCTGCAGGTTTGGCGGCATTGGTATTATTTGCCGATTACACGCACAAACTTTCTGGCGCAGGCATTGATGTAAAATTTGATTTAAGCGACCCAATGGTGATTATTGGCTTGTTTATTGGCGGCTTAATTCCATTCTTATTCGCTGCTATGGCGATGGAAGCGGTAGGTCGCGCAGCTGGCGCGGTGGTAGAAGAAGTGCGTCGTCAGTTTCGCGATATTAAAGGCATTATGGAAGGCACAGCCAAGCCAGAATACGGTAAAGCGGTGGATATGCTGACGACTGCGGCGATTAAAGAAATGATGATTCCATCACTCTTACCAGTTGCAGTGCCAATTGCTGTTGGCTTATTGCTAGGCCCAGTGGCGCTTGGCGGCTTGTTGATGGGCACGATTGTCACCGGTTTATTCGTGGCAATCTCTATGTGTACAGGCGGCGGCGCGTGGGATAATGCCAAGAAATACATCGAAGATGGCAACCACGGCGGCAAAGGATCGGACGCGCACAAAGCGGCTGTGACTGGTGACACTGTAGGCGACCCGTACAAAGATACTGCTGGGCCAGCGGTAAACCCGTTGATTAAAATTATCAACATCGTGGCTTTACTGATTGTGCCTTTGTTACATATGTAAGATGGTTTATTAAATATAAAAGGCGACGCGAGTCGCCTTTTTTTATTAGCCGTATACTTGTACAAGCAAACCAAATGATTTTATATAAAATACGCTGTAACATGACAAACAAACTAAGTTGATGATTAACTAAATGCTAAAACACTTATGCTAAGACATTCGGAATTTCATCGTTCTCACCGTATTGGCTGGCTGCGTGCCGCTGTGCTAGGTGCAAATGATGGCATTGTATCCACCGCCAGCTTAATTATCGGTGTTGCTGCAGCACATGCATCGCAAGCCACTATTTTTCTCACTGGCGTGGCGGGTCTGGTTGCAGGTGCGATGTCGATGGCAGCTGGTGAATACGTTTCTGTCAGCTCGCAATCAGATACCGAAACGGCAGATTTAGCCAAAGAGCGATTGGAATTAGAAACCGATCATGAAAGTGAGCTGAAAGAACTGACAGGCATATATGTTGGGCGCGGCTTAACGACAGGTTTAGCCCAGCAAGTGGCAGCGCAACTTACCGCGCATGACGCGCTAGGTACACACGCGCGTGATGAATTGGGCATCAACGACATGATGAACGCGCGCCCAGTGCAGGCTGCGCTTGCCTCTGCGAGCACTTTTGCTGTCGGCGCTGTCTTGCCATTGCTTATTGCGTATATTGCCCCACCAGCAAATATAGTGCTTTACGTGGCTATTATGTCGCTGATCTTTTTAGCAGCACTTGGCGGACTGGCTGCAAAAGCAGGTGGCGCCAATATGCGGAAGGGCGCGAGCCGTGTAGCATTTTGGGGCTTGCTGGCAATGGCCGCAACGGCAGGCGTAGGCAGTTTATTTGGCGTAGTTGCAGCCTAGTTTTTTTGCATCATCAAATCACATGCTCTGCAAACCAATATCCATAAGGCTTCCAGAGCATGTAATTTCTCTCGATGCGACTTAAAAGCAAAAAGCCTTGGTTTTACCAAGGCTTCCTATGCGTAAAAACATTGACTTAGTGTTAAAACGCGGGCTTCACTTCGGCTGAATTGTAGCGCGCTACACCGTCCATAATTTCTTTGTGCGCTTCATCAATACCCACCCAGCCTTCAATTTTCACCCACTTGCCTTTGTCTAAATCTTTGTAATGCTCAAAAAAGTGCGAAATCATCTCTAAACGCCAGGGTGATACATCTAAGTAGGTTTTTTGGTAGGCATATAAACCGCATACTTTTTCGACTGGTACGGCTAATAATTTAGCATCGCCACCTGCTTCATCTGTCATTTGCAACATGCCTAGCGGTCGGCAACGCACTACAACACCAGGTAACAACGGCACTGGCGTAATCACTAGCACATCCACTGGGTCGCCATCATCGGCCAGCGTATGTGGAATATAGCCGTAATTACACGGATATTGCATTGAGGTACCCATGAAGCGATCGACAAACAGCGCGCCTGTGTCTTTATCCACTTCATATTTTACAGGGTCGCCCTGCATAGGAATTTCGATAATGACGTTGAAATCATTGGGTAAATCTTTGCCTGATGGTACTAGGTTTAACGACATTTTGAGAGCTGCCTTGAACTAAAAAACGGCATTATACGTGACAAATGTTACTGCTTTGTTGCGCATTAATCAAAATTTACACACTGTTAATACTTAAGGTCTAAAGAATTTTTGCCAAACCTTATTTAGCACAAAAAATACAATGACTAAGCCTAAACCAAAAATAGTGACCAAGCCTAAATGATTTTTGATGATAGGAATATTGCCAAAAAAGTAACCTGCCAGCACGCACACCAGCACCCAAATAAGCGCACCTAAACTGGCCGAACGTATGAATTTAGCAAAATGCATATTAGTGACACCCGCCAAAAAAGGTGCAACAGTGCGAATAACAGGCAAAAACAAACAAAACAAAAAGCCTTTTTCACCATGTTTATCGTAAAAGGCGCGCGTTTTATCTAATGCCGCTTGATTCGGCCACTTTAAATAATCCACAAAAAACGCCTGCCCGACCGTTTTACCCAGCCAATATCCACATAAATTTCCCAAAATGGCCGCTGCAATTAGCACCGCCACAAGCAGGTAAACATTGAGCTGCGAGGCCGCCCACACCGCACCGCACACAAACAAAAATGGATTTGCTGGTAAAAAGAAAAACGGTAAAACGCCAATTTCTAAAAAAATCACCGCAAACAAAATCACATAAACCAAATTCGCATGCATGGCCACTAGCTGCGGCAAATGTGCATCAAAATCCAATATCATTTGCCAAATTTGCATTAAGTTATCTCCGAGCGGCAGGCCGCAATAATGTCTGGTGGCGTTAGTTTAATCGCAAAATATAACAGCAATGGAATAATCACCAGTTCATCTAGCTGGCCGATGATGGGCAAGAAGTCGGGGATTAAATCGAAGGGCATGAGCACATAGCCAATGGCCAGCCAGAGTAGGGCTTTGGCAAGTTTAGGCGTTTGTGGATGTTGCTGCAGGCGGCGATAAAATTCAAATTCAGCTTTGAGCTTTGTAGCGATTTGTTTGAGTTTTTCGCCTAGTTTCATTCGACTTGAAGTTTTTTACCCGTTAATTTCTCAAACGCTTCCATATATTTTTCTGATGTGCGTTTCGCCACTTCATCAGGTAGCGTGGGTGCGGGTGGCGTTTTGTTCCAATGAATGCTTTCCAGCCAATCACGCACATATTGCTTATCGTAACTGGGTGGATTGCTGCCAATTTTATAGGTTTCTGCTGGCCAAAAACGTGATGAATCTGGCGTGAGTACTTCATCCATCACATGCAAAACACAATTTTCATCCAGCCCAAATTCAAATTTGGTGTCGGCGATGATAATGCCTCGAGTGAGCGCGTATTCAGCAGCTTCGGAGTAAAGCGCAATCGCCACTTTTGCGACTTGCGCTGCCATGTCTTTGCCAATCAAAGATTCCACTTGGGCAATACTAATATTCTCATCATGCGCGCCGACTGCCGCTTTGCTAGATGGCGTGAATATTGGGCTTGGCAACTTAGAAGCTTCTTGCAAGCCAGCAGGCAATGCAATGCCACACACAGTGCCTTTTTGTTGGTACTCTTTCCAGCCGCTACCCACCAAATAGCCGCGCACGATTGCTTCAATTGGCAAGGCGTTTAATTTTTTCACAACAACACCGCGGCCAGCTACTTGAGTTTGCTCGTTAGCAGCCACTACGCTTTCTGGCGCAATGCCAGTTAAATGGTTTGGCACAATATGTTTGAGCTTTTCAAACCAAAAATTAGCCATTTGCGTCAGCATGGTGCCTTTATTGGCAATGCCAGTGGGCAAAATGACATCAAATGCGGATAATCTATCGGTGCTGACTAATAACATGGTCGTATCATCTATGGCATAAATATCGCGCACTTTACCTTGGTGAATACGTTTTAAGCTTTTAATGTGGGTTTCTAATAAAGGTTTGTTGATTGATAATGTCATTAAGCTTTAGCACGCATTTCTAATATTTCAACTGCGGGTAAAGTTTTACCTTCTAAAAATTCTAAAAACGCGCCGCCTGCCGTGGAGATATAATTAATTTTATCTTCAATGCCATATTTTTGAATGGCGGCTATGGTGTCACCACCGCCAGCCAAGGTAAATGCATGGCTATCGGCGATGGCATGTGCAACCGTTTTAGTGCCTTCGCCAAATTGGTCAAATTCAAACACGCCCACTGGGCCGTTCCACACAATGGTGCCTGCGTTATTTAACACCTTCACCAGTTCAGCTGCAGATTCAGGACCAATATCAAAAATCATATCATCTTTATCGACATCGCCAGAAGCCTTATTACATGCGGGTTCCAGAGCATCAAAATGTTTACCACACACTACATCCACTGCAATTGGAATGCTGGCGTTTCTTTTAGCCATTTTTTCCATCAATTTTTTCGCTGTAGCCACTAAATCTGCTTCGTAAAGTGATTTACCCACCTCATGCCCCGCCGCTTTTAAAAACGTATTGGCAATGCCGCCACCGACAACTAATTGGTCAACTTTTTCTGACAAACTTTCTAACACGCTTAATTTTGTGGATACTTTACTGCCACCGACCACTGCCACCATCGGGCGTTTTGGGTTGAGCAAAGCTTTGGTTAGCGCTTCTAATTCATTGGTCAGTAAAATACCCGCACATGCCACAGGCGCATATTTCGCAATGCCGTGAGTGCTAGCCTCAGCGCGATGAGCGGTGCCAAAGGCATCCATTACAAACACATCACAAAGCGCAGCATATTTTTTAGCGAGATCGTCATTATTTTTCTTTTCACCGATATTGAATCTGCAATTTTCTAACAAAATTAGCTCACCATTTTGTATGGTCATGCTGCCTGCTGGCGCAGCAACACTTAGCCAGTTTTTTACTAGCCGCACTGTTTTTCCAAGTTTAGCCGACATCACATCGGCCACAGGTTGCAGCGAATTCTCCTCTGAGTAGACGCCTTCTTCTGGTCGTCCCAAATGCGAAGTGACCATGACTTTTGCACCTGCTTTTAACGCAAACTCAATGGTCGCCATACTGGCTGTAATGCGCGCGTCAGAGGTCACTTTGCCATCTGCCACGGGCACGTTAAGGTCAGAGCGAATAAAAACACGTTTACCTGCCAAATCTAAATCAGTCATTTTAATAAACTGCATCTTTTACCTTATTTTGAATATGTGTTTGACTTAAGATATATGCTGTACTAAACGCAGAAGGTTACATGTATATCCATACTCGTTATCATACCAGCCCACCACTTTCACAAAGGTGCTATCCAGCATAATGCCCGCACCTGCATCAAACACGCCTGCGGCAGGGTCACCCCGAAAATCGGTGGATACAACTTTCTCATCGGTGTACGCTAGTACGCCTTTTAATGCGCCTTGCGAAGCCGTTTTCATGGCAGCGCAAATGGCGGCATAATCGGTTTCTTTATCCAGTTCTACTGTTAAATCCACCACAGAAACATTTGCACTTGGCACACGCAGTGCCATGCCAGTGAGTTTTTTATTTAGCGATGGGATGATTTTTCCAACGGCTTTAGCTGCGCCAGTACTAGAGGGGATGATGTTCTCGAACACGCTACGACCACCTCGCCAATCCTTCTTAGAAGTCCCGTCCACTGTCATTTGCGATGCCGTAGCGGCATGTACAGTGGTCATTAAGCCGCGCTTAATACCAAAACTATCATGTAGCACTTTGGCCAAAGGTGCCAGCGCGTTAGTTGTACATGAGGCCGCCGAAATAATGACTTCGCCTTTGTATTCTTGATGATTCACACCATACACAAACATCGGCGTATCGTCTTTACCTGGGGCAGATTGCACCACTTTTTTGGCGCCGCCATTAATATGTGGCTGACAGCTTTCAATTGTTAAAAATGCGCCAGTCGATTCAACCACAATTTCAGTGCCACTAACGGACCAATTAATGTTGGCTGGATCGCGTTCGGCAGTCAGTTGAATTTTTTTGCCGTTGACCAACAAGTGGCCTTTGTCGGATGACACATCTGCATTAAAACGCCCATGCACCGAGTCATACTTTAGCATATACATAATATAATCAATGTCATAAGAGCTATTAATTGCCACGACATTAATATTCTTAAATTCTGCTTCTTGCACTGCTGCACGCAACACCATGCGCCCTATACGACCAAACCCGTTAATGCCTACCTTAATTGCCATGCTTACCCCTTAGAGTATTAACCATTATTTAATGATGGTATTTTAGCAAAAAAAAGAGCCCCATGTAGAGGCTCTTTTAGTAATGCTAATTATTAATGCATTAATTACTTACAGC
>JANMBK010000025.1:0-4475 GCA_031360365.1 Methylophilaceae bacterium | reverse complement strand
GGTTTAAAAGTCAAAAACAAACCATGCGAATACGAGAGAAATTATGTGCTCTGGAACCCGCGTGGATATTGGCTCCCAGAGCATCTGTTTTAAAGTGTTGCCATATCAATCACAAAGCGATATTTAACATCACTTTTGAGCATGCGCTCATAGGCTTCATTAATCTCTTGCATCTTAATCATTTCAACATCGGCTGTAATGCCGTGCTGTCCGCAAAAATCGAGCATCTCTTGGGTCTCGGCAATGCCACCAATCAAAGAGCCGGCAACCGCTTTTCTACCCATGATTAACGGCATTGAATTTAGCGCAGGCTCTAATCCACCTAAATAGCCAACTAGCACTAAGGTGCCGTTTAATGAAAGTGTAGGTATGTAGGGATTTAAATCGTGCATATAAGGCACCGTGTCGATAATAAGATCGAACTTTCCTTTGACAGATGCCATGTCTGCCTCATTGGTAGAAAGAACGATTTCATGTGCACCAAGACGACGCGCGTCAGCTTCTTTACCCTGCGAACGCGTAAATAGTGTGACATGAGCCCCAAGTGCTTTCGCAAGTTTAAGCGCCATATGGCCTAAACCGCCAAGCCCAATAACAGCGACTTTACTGTCTTTACCGACTTTCCAGTGGCGCAACGGAGACCAAGTAGTAATGCCAGCACATAGCAGTGGCCCTACCCCTTTAAGATCTAAACTTTCTGGAATTCTTAATACAAATTTATCTGAAACCACAATTTGGTTTGAATATCCGCCAAAATTAAGCATTTTGGTGTGGCGGTCAGTGTCGTTGTAAGTTAGGGTAGGGCCATTTTCACAATATTGCTCTAAGTTTTGTGCGCAGGCTGAACAACTTTGGCATGAATCCACCATGCATCCAACACCAACAGTTTCACCCGCTTTAAATTGCGTAACATCAGAACCAACGCTTATGACTCGACCAACGATTTCATGCCCAGGCACCATTGGATATTGACTGTTTGCCCAATCATTGCGCGCTTGATGTAAATCGGAATGGCAAACACCACAGAACAATAATTCAATTTGCACATCCTTCGTGCCGACTTCTCGGCGTTCAAAAGTAAATGGCGCTAATGCTTCTTTGGCAGAATGAGTTGCGTAACCTTTGACTTGATGCATTTAAGCGCTCCTATTAATTATCAACTATCGATTGTTAGCTAATATTAAGGCGTTGTAAGTTTGGTAGCGCACATTGATGAATATAAAACGAATTGAGTAATAGAGTAACTTGCTGACGCAAAATTCTATAATCGAGTAATAAAACAGATGCTCTGCAGACCAATATCCATGCGGGTTTTGCACATGAATAACCAGCTTTAGCAGGTATATTCTGCGGTGATGACCTTTACGCTTACAGGGCATCTATATTAAGTTTAAGACAAACAAAAAAGTTAGTTTAAAAGCTCACTTTTTTGTTAGGTAAAACGGTAGTTTATCTATGTTTGCCGACTTGGTTGCCGATTACGCCGCCAACTGCCGCTCCGCCAACGGTGCCCCAAGCGCTGCCGCCTGTAAGCACTGCGCCAGCCACTGCGCCAACGCCTGCGCCAATAGCCGTGTTTTTATCGCGCTTAGTCATGCCACTGCAGCCAGTTAAACTTAGCAATAAAGCCGCGCCAACTAACAATGCAATGAGCTTTTTAGATTTAAAAGATTGGCTAGAATAATACTTGCTCGATTGAGCATAGCCCGATTGTTGATGACTTGGCTGTTGAAAGCTAGGTTGCTGAAAGCTTGGTTGTTGAAAGATTTGCGTATTCATACAGTTTTCTCCTGTTGTAAACGTTGCCCTTATTCAACGGTAAGTCATTGTATTGGTTGACTGGCGTATAAGTTTTGCAATTTTGTATTAGTTAGTAACAAATTGTAACTTAATTTAATCATCATTAAGCGCTACATCACCATTATTGCCTGCCCTGCGCGCTAGTATGCATAAGCCTTGCAGCGCGTATAAACATATTGCTTTAACTATTTGCATACGCTAATTAATTTTTGGCTTATGATATGCACATGCCAGTTTTTTGCTGGCAATGTTAAGGAGAAATATGATGGCAAAAGGTCAGCAACGTAAAAACAAAGAAGAAAAAAAACCAAAGCAGGAAAAAAAGCCAGCTTAAGCTGCAATAGTTAGGTTTTATTTGGGCGCATTATGCTGCCCAACACTTTGCTGCGCCTTAGCGCGCGATTAAAATTAGGGAATGCCTATCACTTTAAGGTATTCTTCAAGCGTGAGGGTGAGGTTTTCAATTGAGTTATTGACTTCATCCAGATGCGTGTTTGAATCTAAATGTAGTTTTTCTAACAGCGATTTGTGTTTTTCAATCGCTTCAACATGCTCTTTAAGTTTGCTGTCTTTTAAATTTTGCTTAGTCATGACCAATTTCTCCTTAAGTCTGTAACCACTATAGCACTTGCTTAAGGCTATGTGAATATTAAAAATTGACGAATAATTGTTGTGACTTGGAGCGTTTTTGGCATGCCTGCGAGCCAATATCCATGCGCCTTGCAGGGCATCTGTTTTAAGCTAATTTAGGTTTAAATATTGTGCATTGAATAATAGAGCAACAGATTAAGTGCGCTGTCGTACAGACAGTGACTATGCAAACCAAGACTATGTAATGAATATTGATATTGATGCTTCATATTAAATTTAGAATTGAAATTTAGAATGTAGTTTGTGGATTGGGGACTTACATGACAAGGCTCTGCTTTACTCTAGTTTGCTCGGCATTATTCTGTTTGTTTTCGGCCACTGCAACGCTGGCATTGCCAAGCGATGCGCTGTTGCATCAGCTGAATGCGCAAGTATTGCGTGTGCAAGTGGCACTTGCCAATGGTAGCTATGGGCTTGGCTCCGCTGTGGTTATCGCAAAAAATCAAGTAGTCACCAATTGTCATGTCATAGCCAATGCGCAAAATATTGTGGTGATTAACAATGGCATGCCGCTTTCTGTTAGCGCCATTAAGCCAGATTGGCATCACGATTTATGCATTTTAAAGGTAGATAATTTGGATGCGCCCATTGCAAAAATAGGCTCCAGCAAAAACCTTAAATATGAGCAAGCCGTTTTCACCATTGGTTACCCCAATTTAGTCGCGCTGCCTTCTAGCACCTATGGTGTTGTTAAAGGCTTATATCCTATGGATGGTAGCGTTGTGATAAGAGCCACTAGCAGCTTTAGACTTGGCGCAAGTGGCGGCGGTGTGTTTGATGAAGAGGGTAAATTAGTGGGCGTGATTACGCTTAAAAGCCCAGGTAACAATGCTTATTACTACAACATGCCTGTAGAGTGGGTGCAGACCTTGCTTAAGCAACCAGAACAAGCCCTTACCGCTAAAAGATGCAAGGCTTTTTGGGCATTACCATACAACAAATGGCCATTTTTTATGCAAGTGGTTCAACCATTTTTAACTGAAGACTGGGATTCGTTATTGCAAATAGCCAGTAAGTGGACAGTGCAGCAGCCTAATAGTGCAGAATCTTGGTTTTATTTGGCTGCGGCCGAGTATGCAAAGAAAGATATTATAAAGGCAGAAGCGCATATGCAAAAGGCGCTAGCAATGAATAGCCAGCATAGCCATGCGGTTTATTATTTGGGTTTAATGGCAAAAGAAAGTGGCAAACACGCATTGGCTTTGACTTATGTTGCAATGCGGAATGATTTAGAAGGCACGGCAGTAACCAGCGAGCTTGACCTAAAGGTTTCTGGCAACTAAAGTTGCAATAAAACCATTCTGGCTGTGGTGCAAATTAGTTAAAGCGGTTTAATCGCGCCACAGCTTGCATTCATCCATTTTCCATTAATATCAGCCCGCTCATTCACTGGGTTACCTTGGGCTTCTCCACTAAAATTAGTCTGCCCAATAAAGTTCTCTGGCGTAGTAATGGTGCCCTCTGCTGTGCCAGCACCCTTTAATTCGGCGCTGTTACAAACAAAATCTATTTTGTAGTTGTTGCCACTGCGGGTGGGATTTTTACCAGGATTTACATTTTGTGAAGTGCAGCCTAGTTCCGCATTATAAAAATTAGGCAGCGTTTTCTGGTCTGCCATTTCTTGTGTAATGCACGTTTGTGAGATTGCGGCGCCATTTTCAACTTGTGGCATTTCCAGCCCGTAATCTTTGGCTAAATCTTTAATGCTTTGCATTTGGTCTGGTGGCAGGTGCGGCACCAGCAGCAATAAATCAGATGTGGTTGTAATTTGCCATAAACCAGACCGCATGTTGTTTTCTGCAGCATGTGCGGTGGCTGCAAATAAAGGGGCAACTAAACTAAAATTAAGCAAAGTAAAACCAGTTAAAATTTTGCGCATTAAATCTCCTTGGCAATTGTGACATACGTAATTTAAGAGGTTAAATAGGCAAGTTAAGTTCAGCGCAAATTAATTTTCTGCGGCTGAGACATAAACTGCATCGCCAACTTTTAATTCTCCACTTTTCATTATTCGCGCGGTTACT
>JANMBK010000246.1:0-6646 GCA_031360365.1 Methylophilaceae bacterium | reverse complement strand
TCTTGCCCTGCCTGCGAAACGCAATTTTTGCTGACCAAAGAGCACCTAAAAGCTTACAAAGGCAAAGTACAATGCGGCAATTGCGAGCATATATTTAATGCAAAAAATCGCCTGACTGAAGTTTCCGACGATATTCACAGCGCTGCTGAATACAAAGTGAGCCTTGAAGAAAATGGCAAAGAAATTAATGTTGAAGCTGCGCAAATAAGCGATGAAAAACCAATTCACGAAGTATTAAATACCGTACTAGAAGGCGTGCCTAGCTTACAAGATTTAGCAGCTGGGCCAGCGGTGGAAACGCCGCAAATTAACAGTCAAAACGCTTATTTTGACAAATCTACTATCAATACAACTCCAGAAATCATTGAAGCCTACAATACCGAGCCAATTTATGAGCCCATCGTTATTGAAGATTTAACTACCGATGTAAGATTTAGTAAACCTAAAATAAAAATCAATTATTGGCTGATATTTTTTAGCTTGTTATTGGTTTTGCTCGCAGGTTTGCAAAGCATCTATGCCATGCGCACCCAAATCGCTGCGGAATATCCACAATTTAAACCGTTGTTAATGCAAGCTTGTGCGGCTTTGCAGTGCGAAATTCCGCTGCCAAAAAATCTTGACCTGCTCACTATTGATGACTCTGACATGCAAGAAGACGAAGAGAGAGAGAATGTCATAAAATTTACTAGCCTGCTGATTAATAACGCCAATTATGCGCAAGCTTATCCAAATATTGAACTCACTTTAACCGCCACTGACGACCAACCCGTGTTGAGAAGGCTGATTAAGCCAAGCGAATATCTTAAAGCGGATAGCACTCAAGGTTCTGGCTTGGGTGCGCGAGAAGAAGTGCGTGTCAATTTAGCCATTAACGTAAAAGATTTAGCAGTAGCCGGTTATCGCGTCTTGTTGGTTTACTAATAAAACAATGTTCAACTAATGATTTTCATTAGCTGTTATTAATAACAACACACAGGCTTTACGTTCAACTAATCAGTAATATACAACTCATAGATTGCGTAGTATTTAAATTTAGTACTTAATTAATTAACTTAAAGGAAATTATCATGTGGACAACACCAGCAGCTACTGAAATGCGTTTTGGCTTTGAAGTTACAATGTACGTAATGAATAAATAGTTTGAATAAGTAAGTTGAACAAATAAGCTAACGCTTATCTAAAAAGGACGCTCAAGCGTCCTTTTTTATCGCCTGCCACTTTTGATTTATTCGAAATACACTATTGAGAAAAAATAGCTGCCCTGCAAGCCAATATCCATGCGACTCACAGAGCATGCTAATAATTGGCGTTTTTAGGCAATATGCATCATATAGTCAGATTCTATCGCTCTAATTGCCTCGGCAATTTTATCTAACGCCTCTAACCTTACAAAACTCTTGCGCCAAGCTATGGCAATGCGCCTGGTAGGTGCTGGGCTAACAAAAGGGATTACCTTGATAAGTGGATTATGATAACGCGCAGCCGTCGCCGAGCATGGCAACACGGTAATGCCCAAATTAGAAGCCACCATATTGCGTATGGTTTCTAATGAATTTCCCTGCAATACCTCACCTTTGCGCGATAACTCAGGGCAAGCTTGAGTGACTTGATTGCTAAAGCAGTGCCCACTATTTAGCAGTAAAACTTTTTCATCCGATAACTCTTCCGGCCGAATATTTTTACGCGTCGCCCAATGGTGATGACTGGGGACGACAACATCAAACTCTTCGTCATACAAAACCCGATATTGCAAGCCCGCCACATTAAACGGCAACGCAATGATAGCCACATCGATCACGCCATTTTTAAGTTGATTCTCCAAATTGGCCGTTAAATTTTCCTCAACCTCTAGCGGCATTTCTGGCGCCGTTTTGCGTAAAATAGGGATAATTTCTGGTAATAAATAGGGGCCAACAGAGTGTATTAATCCTAATTTTAAAGCGCCTTTAAGTTGATTTTTGCCTAGTTCGGCTAATTGTTTAATGCGCGCCGCTTCTTCTAATACCCTTGATGCTTGCTCTACAATTTGCTCGCCGATTTCTGTTGTCTTGACATCGGTGCGGCTGCGTTCAAAAATAATGACTTTAAGCTCTTCTTCTAGCTTTTTAATCGCTAAACTTAGCGCCGGCTGCGTTACATAACACTTTTCTGCCGCGCGTCTAAAATTGCGCTCTTGCGCCACAGCCACTAAAAATTTAAGCTCTACAAGCGTCATAAAATTTGGGTCATAAATAATTTTCATTTCAAGTTTGTATACTACTTCAAAATGATACTTCGATTAGTTTTATTAATCAACTTCATCAAAACATACAATTATCCAAATCATGTTTAGTTCTCTATAATAGAGCCAGCATATAATTTATATTTAAGAAATAATACACAACCAAAGGAAAACATCATGACAGCTGAATCAAAATGCCCATTTTCGGACGGAGCTACCAAAAATGCAGTCGCTGGAGCATCAACTAACGCAGCTTGGTGGCCTAATCAGCTAAACGTAAAACTGCTTAACCAGAATTCACCATTGTGCGATCCTATGGGTGAAGCGTTTAATTACGCCGAGGAATTTAATAGCCTTGACCTAAATGCCGTAGTGAAAGACTTGCATGCTTTAATGACGGATTCGCAAGACTGGTGGCCAGCAGACTTTGGCCACTATGGCCCATTCTTCATCCGCATGGCATGGCACGCGGCAGGTACTTACCGCATTGCCGATGGTCGTGGTGGTGCTGGCGCTGGCACACAGCGATTTGCCCCGCTAAACAGCTGGCCAGACAACGGCAACCTAGACAAAGCGCGCCGTCTGCTTTGGCCAATCAAACAAAAGTATGGTCGTAAAATTTCTTGGGCCGACCTAGTGGTTCTTACGGGTACCGTCGCTTTAGATTCGATGGGATTCAAGACTTTCGGTTTCGCTGGTGGCCGCCAAGACGTGTGGGAACCAGAGGAGATCTATTGGGGCCCTGAGGCCGAGTGGCTGGGCGACAAGCGCTACACAGGCGACCGTCAACTGGAAAACCCGCTAGGTGCCGTTCAAATGGGTCTGATTTACGTGAACCCGCAAGGTCCCAATGGCAACCCTGATCCAATTGCTTCTGCGCGCGATATCCGCGAGACTTTCGCACGGATGGCGATGGATGACGAAGAAACTGTGGCGCTGGTTGCTGGTGGCCACACCTTTGGTAAATGCCATGGTGCAGCAGATCCAGAACAGTATTGCGGCCCTGAACCTGAAGGTGCTGGCATTGAAGAGCAAGGCTTCGGCTGGATAAACAGCTTTGGCGACGGCAAGGGCGTGCATACCATCACCAGCGGCTTGGAAGGCGCTTGGACCGCTACCCCGATTCAGTGGGATAACAGCTACTTCGACACGCTATTCGGCCATGAGTGGGAGCTAACAAAGAGCCCAGCTGGCGCCCAACAATGGACGCCTAAAGGTGGTGCTTCAGCAGACACTGTGCCAGATGCGCATGATGCAACCAAACGCCACGCGCCAATGATGTCTACAGCAGATCTTGCTTTAAGAATGGATCCTGCTTATGAAAAGATTTCTAGACGTTTCCATCAAAATCCTCAAGAGTTAGCAGACGCTTTTGCCAAGGCTTGGTACAAGTTGACACACCGTGACATGGGACCGCTGTCACGTTATCTTGGTCCACTGGTTCCTAGCGAAGTACAACTGTTTCAGGACCCGGTTCCAGCAGTGGATCATGCCTTAATTGATGAGCAAGATTTTGCCGCCCTGAAAGACAAAGTACTTGCATCTGGTTTATCTATCTCCCAATTGGTAACCACAGCGTGGGCTTCTGCGGCAACGTTCCGCGGCAGCGACAAGCGCGGTGGGGCAAATGGGGCACGTATTCGTCTTGCACCACAAAAGTTTTGGGAAGTTAACCAACCAACTGAACTGGCAAAGGTTCTAGATAAGTTAGAAGCGATTCAGAGCGACTTTAATAGCGCACAGTCTGGCGGGAAGAAAGTTTCGCTGGCTGACCTAATAGTTCTAGGCGGCTGTGCGGCTGTTGAAGCGGCTGCGAATAAGGCTGGGCATAACGTGAAAGTTCCGTTCTCGCCAGGTCGTACCGATGCAACGCAGGAGCAGACCGATGTGGCTTCGTTCGCTGTGCTGGAGCCAACCTCAGACGCGTTCCGAAATTACTTCCGTGATGGGCAACACGGATCGGCAGAATTGATGCTGGACAGGGCAAACCTGATGACGCTGACCGCGCCCGAAATGACCGTTTTGATTGGTGGCATGCGCGCACTCAATGCCAATTTTGGGCAATCTGACCTCGGTGTTTTTACCACACGGCCAGAGACATTGACCAACGACTTCTTTGTGAACTTGCTCGACATGAATACGCAGTGGCAGAAATCTGCTAATTCACAAGGCGGGTTGGAAGAGAGCGGTCAGGAGACAACCGGCCTAATCGATATGAACGATAAATCGCACAGACCTACCTCGTCTGAAGGTGTATTAAATGGTCGCGATCGCAAAACTGGCGCTGTGAAATGGACAGGTACTGTCGTTGATCTGGTATTTGGATCAAACTCTCAGTTAAGAGCCATTGCCGAAGTTTATGCGACTAGCGATTCTCAAGCAAAATTTGTGGGTGATTTTGTAAAAGCTTGGAACAAAGTGATGAACCTTGATCGCTTTGACCTAGCTTAATTGTTCATGAAAGCTTAAAAAAGCCCGCATTATTGCGGGCTTTTTTCTGTAAGTTTTTATACGCCTTTGCGACAAACGTATAGATTTATCACATAGAATAACTTAATCAATATTTAGACGAGATATAACATGAAAACTTGGATGTGCGTAGTGTGTGGGTTAATTTATGAAGAAGAAAAAGGATGGCCAGAAGACGGCATTGCCGCTGGCACGGCATGGGAAGATATACCCGCTGATTGGAAATGCCCAGAATGTGGCGCCAGCAAAGCCGAATTTGAAATGGTGGAGTTTTAATTAAAGCTTGATTGAATAAACACGAGTAAGAAATGATGCTCTGCGAGCCGCATGGATATTGGCTTGTAGAGCATCGTTTTAATGTTTTTCAGAATGCTTTGGTTATCTAAATAGATTGCCTCAAATATTTTGTAATTAATTCTACTTAGCAACAACGCCACTAAGCGCGACGAGGTGTTGCTAAATTTAATTTAGGCGTATGATTAAATTTAATTTTTAAAGCGCTTACTTACGTAAAACACTCAGTCAATGAAAAACATCCTAGTAGCCAACCCAAAAGGTGGCAGTGGCAAAACCACCATCGCCACCAACCTTGCTGGCTATTTCGCGGTGCAAGGCCACAAAGTCTTGCTATCCGATTTAGATCGCCAACAATCAGCAAGCTATTGGCTTGATAGGCGCCCAGCAAATTACCCTGTCATTTTGGGACAAACCGCTAAAGAAAAACATGCCAATGAAAAAAATAATAATAAACTACATTGGGTTATTTCTGATTCGCCAGGCGGTTTTCGCGATGACAAACTATCAGATGCAGTCAAACAAGCCGATTGTATTATTGTGCCAGTACAGCCATCTGCGTTTGATATGGGCGCTACGCAAGATTTCTTAGATGTGCTCAACGCAGAAAAAGCCATCCGCAAAAACAAAACCTTTATTGCGCTGGTGGGCATTCGCGTTAATTACAGAACAAATGCTGCAGCTAAACTGGCTGAATATATGGAACAAACCAATTTGCCTGTACTGGCTTATTTGCGCAATGCGCAAGTGTATGTCACAGCGGCAGAGCAAGGTTTAAGCTTGTTTGATATGCGGCCATCGTTGGTTGCGCAAGATGTTGAGCAATGGCAGCCGATGCTGGATTGGATTGTAGAAGCGACTAAATAATTAATTTTTAGCCTAAATGCTTATCTTACGAAAAGCTTACGAGTAAAAATAGATGCTCTGTGAGTAAATAACCCAGGGCACCCTCTCTCAAACTCACTTCATGAGTTTGATTCACCTTGTATCCATGCGCCCTGCAGACCTGCACTGGAATGTTTTAATCCAGTGGCAAGTTTTTAAATGTTTTGTTCGCGTCTAAAATTGAAACATGGTTAACGCTTCTTTGCCAAAATACCACAGCATAAAAAAGAACGCGATAAAATAAATCACCGTGAAAACGAGCCAAAAAAACGAGATATAAAACATTAAGCCATCTTCTTCTAGCTCGCCTATGCAATAAAATAATATCGCCAAGCCTGGCAGCAAATTATTCAATGGTAATACGCCGAAAGGAATGGCCATTAAAGCGCCACCTGCCAATAATATAAAGCCACCAATTTTTTGCCCGCGCTTACCGTTTACCAGTGCCAAATGGCGCGGTTTAGTAAACTTTCTGCAAAAGCCTAAAATTTTAAGGCAAACATTGGTTAATATTTGCCAGGTATGTGCTGAAAACTCTATCGCGCGTAATTTTTCTGGCAATACAGGGGATTCATGGCCATGAAATAATTGCCAACCAAGCGTGGCAAAAGCCACACCGCCTAGCACCGTAATTGGCCCCAGCGGCAAAGGCTGCAAAAATGGCAACACCAAAATAATCGCAATAAACGCATAACCTGCTTCATCTAAAGTATCTAGCGCCTCGCCTAAAGTCAGCGGTTTATGCTTAGATTGCTCAGCAAACTGCTGCAAAGT
>JANMBK010000254.1:0-13266 GCA_031360365.1 Methylophilaceae bacterium | reverse complement strand
TTATGTAAACTCGTATCGTCGCATTGTGCGCGATGGTGCAGCGCCGATTAACATTGAGTGGGGTTACGATAACCGTACCGTGGGCATACGCGTGCCGATTTCTGGCGCGGCTGATCGCCGTATTGAAAATCGCGTCGTGGGTGCAGATGCCAACCCATATTTAGCCATGTCAGTCACACTGGCTTGCGGTTATTTAGGCATTAAAGAAAAGTTGAAGCCAACCGAAGTGACCACAGGTAGTGCTTATGCACACGATTACCAATTGCCGCGTGGTTTGTCAGAGGCGCTTAGAGAGCTGGAAGATGCCAAAGCTTTGCATGAAGTATTGGGTAAAAACTTTATTGATGTGTATTTGGCAGTGAAAGAAACCGAGCACGATGAATTTATGCGCGTGATTAGCCCGTGGGAGCGCGAGCATTTGCTGATGCATGTTTAAAGATAAACATTGCGAATGCACGTGTGATGATACTAGTAAATCTATGCGTGAAAACACTCGCTAATGCATGTTTAAAGATAAATATTGTGATTTTAGAATCGAGAACGACATGAACACCATGACAGATTTAAGCACGATTAATATTCAAAACATTGATTCTGCGCACTATATGCACCCATTTACCGACCACAAAGGTTTGTCGGAAAAAGGAGCACGCATTATTACCAAGGCTGACAATATTTATATTTGGGATTCTGAAGGCAATAAAATACTCGATGCCATGTCAGGCCTTTGGTGCGTGAATGTAGGCTATGGTCAGCAAGCCTTAGTGGATGCGGCTTGCAGCCAGATGACAGAATTACCTTATTACAATAGCTTTTTTCAAACTACCAATGTGCCAGCTGTAAAACTGGCAGAAAAAATTGTACAGTTGGCTGGTCATAATTACAGCCACGTTTTCTTTAGTAGCTCAGGCTCAGAATCTAACGACACCAATATTAAAATGGTGCGCCATTATTGGGCGACGCTAGGCCAGTCAGAGCGTAAAGTGATTATTTCTCGCAATAATGCTTATCACGGCTCTACTATGGCTGGCGCTTCGCTAGGTGGCATGGGTGGTATGCATGCGCAAGGCGGCATGATTCCTGACATCGTGCATATAGAGCAGCCATATCACTATGGCTTGGCGCCAAGTGAGGACCGCGATGCGTTTGGCTTACGCGCAGCAGGCTGGTTAGAAGCGAAAATTTTAGAAATAGGCGCGGATAAAGTCGCTGCTTTTATAGGCGAGCCTGTGCAAGGCGCGGGTGGCGTGATTATTCCGCCCAAAACTTATTGGCCAGAGATTCAACGTATTTGTGATAAATACAATATCTTGCTGATTTGTGATGAGGTGATTTGTGGTTTCGGTCGAGTAGGTAAATGGTTTGGCAGCCAATTATTAGGCTGCAAGCCCGATTTAATGACCTTTGCCAAAGGTGTCACTTCTGGTTATTTGCCGCTTGGTGGCGTGGTAATTGGCAAACGCGTGGCAAAGGTGCTGATTGAGCAAGGTGGTGAGTTTAATCATGGCTACACATATTCTGGTCATCCAGTTGCTTGTGCAGTAGGCTTGGCTAACATTGAGATTATCGAAAAAGAAGGTTTGGTAGAGCGCGTTTTGAATGAAACAGGCCCTTATTTAGCGCAACAATATGCCGAACTGGCAAAACATCCGTTAGTTGGAGGAGCGGAAACCATCGGCTTGATGGCAGGTTTTGTGTTAATGAAAGACAAAGCGAATCATGTAACATTTCATGAAGATTTGGGCGTTGGCATGATGTGTCGCGCCCATTGTTTTAGTAACGGATTAATCATGCGCGCAGTGGGCGACCGCATGATTATTGCGCCGCCATTAATCATCACAAAACCGCAAATAGACGAGATGATGCAGTTAATTTATAAATGCTTAGACGCAACGTTAGCAGAGTTGCAGCAACACGGTTTAATGCAAGCATAAGCAGTTAAAACATACGCAGCATAAAGACATTTAATAAGATTTTTTAACATGATAGAATTATTCTTAGGTTACAGATTTTTGGCTTTCTCAATCAGTCACATTTTTAAAGGGGTTAATGGATATGAATTCAACTAAATACTTAATTAGCATGGCGCTTATTAGCATCGGGCTAGTGACCACATCATGCGGCAAGCAAGAGGCGGAAACGACAGAAACCAAGCCTAATGCAGCGGCAGCGGCACCTGCAGATGGGGATGAAGAAAAAGTACTGAATATCTACAATTGGTCAGATTATTTAGCCGAAGATACTATTCCAAATTTTGAAAAAGAAACTGGCATCAAAGTACGTTACGATATATTTGATAGCAATGAAATTTTACATGCTAAGTTGATGGCGAAAAACACAGGCTATGATATTGTTGTACCCTCCTCTAACTGGGCAAAATTGCAAATTGATGGCGGTTTACATCAAAAATTAGACAAATCGAAAATACCAAACTTGGCTAACCTAGATCCTGATATTTTGGCGCAAATGGCTACGCTAGATCCAGGCAACGAATACATGGTGGATTGGTTGTGGAGCTACACTACAGTAGGTATTAATGTAGATAAAGTAAAAACGGCGCTAGGTGATATGCCAATGCCCGAAAATACTTGGGATTTAGTGTTTGACCCAAAATATACCAATAAACTTAAATCATGCGGTATTACCTTTTTGGATGCGCCTTCAGAAGTGTTCCCGATTGCACTTAAATACGTAGGTAAACCAGCACACAGCACTAATCCAGATGATTATAAAGCAGCTTATGACATGCTGGCAAAAGTACGCCCAGACATCAAAAAATTCTCATCTGGTGGTCAAATTGATGACTTGGCAGGTGGCAATGTGTGCGTAGCATTGGGCTGGGCAGGCGACTTTAACTTGGCGCGTAATCGCTCAATTGAGAACAAATCTCCGCAAAACATAGAGGCGCTGATTACTAAAATGGGCGGTTATATGTTTATGGATACCATGGTGATTCCAGCTGACGCAAAACATGTAGATAATGCACACAAATTCATCAACTATATTCTCCGCCCAGAAGTGCATGCGGGCCTGACCAATGCAGTGACTTATGCTAATCCGAACAAGGCTGCGACTGAATTTGTGGATGAAGAAGTGCGTAACAACAAAACTATTTTCTTGCCAGCTGAAGATGTGAAAAAATTGATTCCACCAGGCAATGTGGATAACGCAACGCGTCGTGTGATGACACGTTACTTCACTCAGTTTAAAACAGGCGCTTAGTAGACACAATTGCGCATGCTATAAAACGGCATGCGTAATAAATTTATACTCTTCTTAGAAATTTTGTATATTCAAACAAATGTAATCATCGTGTAAAAAATCGGGGACATTATGGCGACTGCACCAAAAGCACCAACGGGTAATGAAGCGGCTGAAAAAGAGGTGTTGCTTCGGGTTGAAGGTGTTACCAAAATTTATGATGGCACTGTTAAAGCTGTAGATGACGTCTCATTAACCGTTACCAAAGGAGAAATCTTTGGTTTGCTGGGTGGTTCTGGTTGTGGCAAGTCAACGCTGTTGCGTATGTTGGCAGGGTTTGAAGCGCCAACTAAAGGTAAGATTTATTTAGCTGGGCAAGATATTACAAATTTGCCTGCTTATCAACGCCCCATCAACATGATGTTTCAATCGTACGCGCTGTTTCCACATTTAAGTGTGTGGGAAAACATCGCATTTGGACTAAAACGCGATGACATGCCAAAAGAACAAATAACTGAGCGTGTTGAGAAAATGCTTGGTCTAGTGCAGTTAAGTAAATTCGCACAGCGCAAACCGCATCAACTTTCTGGTGGCCAACAACAGCGTGTGGCGTTGGCACGTAGTTTGGCCAAGCGGCCGCAGTTGCTTTTGCTAGATGAGCCGCTTGGTGCATTGGATAAAAAGCTGCGTGAGACCACGCAATTGGAGTTAGTCAATATTATTGAACAAGTTGGTGTGACCTGTGTTTTGGTAACGCACGACCAAGAAGAAGCCATGACCATGGCCAGCCGCATTGCGGTAATGAGTGAAGGTTACTTTTTACAAGTAGGCGAGCCTGATACGGTATACGAGATGCCAAACAGCCGCAAAGTGGCCGATTTTATTGGCAATGTGAATATGTTTGAAGGTGTAATTGAAGAGGACGAGCCAGACCATGTGACGGTACGATGCGCAGAGTGTGTGCATTATGTTGGTCATGGTATTAGCGGACACAGTGGTATGCAGGTAGGCGTGGCTTTGCGACCAGAGAAAGTCATGTTATCCAAAGACAAACCCAAGGGTGAATATAACTGGACTGAGGGCGAAGTAACCGAGATAGTGTATTTTGGCGCACACACGACTTATCACCTAAAACTTGCCAGCGGCATGACGCTTAAGGCGCAAGAAATTAATAATACGCGCGATTTAAGTTGTGGCTTGACATGGGGCGATAAGGCATACGCGCATTGGAATAACGAAGCCATGGTGGTTTTAACTCAGTAAGGAGTGTGTTATGTCAAAATCTAAAAACGCAACCCTTAATTTTTTCAGTGGCCGCAAGCTTATTATTGGTGTGCCTTATGTTTGGTTTATCTTGCTGGCGGCAATTCCGCTACTCATCGTGCTCAAAATCAGTCTTTCTACCATGGAGATGGCATCGGTATCAAATATGATTGATTGGAGCAATGGTTGGCCAAAGGTCACCTTAAATTTTGAAAGTTATCAGTTCATATTAAAAGATGCGTTATATATTAAAACCTATCTTTCATCCATTAAATATGCGCTCATTACCACTGTTATTTGTTTGGCGATTGGGTATCCGTTTGCTTACTTTATGGCGCGTGCGCCTAAGCACATTCAGCCTACATTGCTTATGTTGATTATGTTGCCTTTTTGGACATCATTCTTATTACGAATTTATGCTTGGAAAACCTTGCTAGTCAACAATGGCATTATTAATAATGCCTTGATCAGTTTAGGTGTGATTAGTGAGCCAATACAAATGATGAATACGCCGTTTTCATTGGTGATAGGCATGGTGTATTCCTACTTGCCGTTTATGATTTTGCCGCTGTATGCCAATTTATCTAAACTTGATATTCGTTATTTAGAGGCTGCGGCCGACTTAGGTACTAGCCCGCTAAAAACTTTCTGGCTGATTACTGTGCCGCTGTCCAAAGCAGGCATAATCGCAGGCTCAATGTTGGTGTTTATCCCAGCGATAGGCGAATACGTGATTCCAGAATTATTAGGTGGACCAAACACCTTGATGATAGGCCGCGTATTGTGGGATGAATTCTTCAGTAATAACGACTGGCCGATGGCTTCAGCAGTTGCTGTGGTAATGATTTTACTCATCTTAGTGCCAATGGCAGTGTTAAACAAATATCAGTCTGACCAAGCGTCAGGTAAAGCGGGAGCATAACCATGAGCCAAGGGGTAAATAAATATTTTGGCAGGGCTTGGATGGGTGCAGTTTATGCATTTTTATATTTGCCTATTGTCACGCTGGTGATATTCTCGTTTAACGATTCTAGGCTGGTAACCGTTTGGAGCCATGCCAGTTTTCGCTGGTATCACGCTTTGGTAAAAGATGCAGACTTAATTGCGGCGGTTTGGTTGTCGTTAAAAATTGCATTTCTTTCTGCACTTATGTCCGTGTTTTTTGGTACATTTGTCGCGTTTGCACTCAATCGTTATAAGCGGTTTGCGGGGCGCACGCTGTTATCATCAATGGCCAATATGCCCTTGGTAATGCCAGAGGTGATTGTGGGTTTGGCGTTGCTATTGATGTTGGTATCTGTGCAGCATTGGCTAGGCTTTCCACAGCGTGGTTTATTTACTATTCTATTAGGCCATGCTTTGTTAGGTACGGCTTATGCTGCAGTGGTAGTGACCTCTCGTCTAAAAGAAATGGATATGCGTTTAGACGAAGCGGCCATGGATTTAGGTAGCAAACCGTGGCAAGTGTTTACGCTGGTCACTTTCCCTTTGCTTGTTCCAGCGCTGGTGTCAGCTTTTTTGCTAACGTTTACCTTGTCGTTTGATGATGTCGTGTTATCGGCTTTCTTATCAGGTCCAGGCTACAACACCATGCCGATGGTGATATTTTCGCGCGCGCGCTTGGGCTTAAACCCCACTATTAATGCGGTTGCTACGGTGACTATTGTAGTGGTGACGATTGCAGTGATTGCTTCTAGCTTTTACACCTCGCACGTGGAGCGCAAACGTAAACGTGAAACAGCCCTAGCGTATAGCGATGCCAATAAATAATAGTTTTATTCGAGAAATTAATGAGTTTACAAACCTTAACGTTAAAGCATTACGCACTGTTAAAACCAGGTAAAACCCTGTTGGCAGGCGCTTGGCAGAGTGCTGATTCTGGCGAAATCATACAGGTAACAAACCCAGCAAATGGATTGGTAGTGGGCGAAGTGCCAAAAATGGGCAAGACAGAAACTGCACGCGCGATTACAGCCAGTGCTATTGCACAAAAACAATGGAAAACGCTCACCGCTGCTGCGCGCGCTGTCATTCTAAAACGTTGGTTCGACTTAATTAAATTGCATGCTGAAGATTTGGCACAAATTTTAACCGCTGAACAAGGTAAGCCCTTAGCAGAGGCACGCGGAGAAGTGAATTATGGCGCCAGCTTTATAGAATGGTTTGCTGAAGAAGCCAAGCGTGTCTATGGCGAAACCATTCCTAGCCCTGCCAATGATCGCCGTTTGCTAGTAATCAAACAGCCGATTGGCGTGACAGCCGCCATTACACCGTGGAATTTCCCCATTGCCATGATTACCCGTAAGGCCGCGCCAGCATTGGCTGCTGGCTGCTCGATGATTATTAAGCCAGCCGAGCAAACACCACTTTCAGCGATTGCATTAGTGGTGTTGGCAGAAGAAGCTGGCGTACCTAGTGGTGTATTGCAAGTGATTACGGGTAAGGCGCGCGAGATAGGCGCTGTGCTTTGCGCAAGCTCTGTAGTCAGCAAGCTATCATTTACTGGCTCTACCGAAGTCGGACGTGTTTTGATGGCGCAATGTGCGCCGACTATCAAAAAA
This sequence comes from Methylophilaceae bacterium, assembly GCA_031360365.1. Taxonomy (GTDB): domain Bacteria; phylum Pseudomonadota; class Gammaproteobacteria; order Burkholderiales; family Methylophilaceae; genus Methylotenera_A. The sequence continues at coordinate 6,241 of JANMBK010000254.1, read as the reverse complement.
TTATCTCTTGAATTGGGTGGCAACGCGCCGTTTATTGTGTTTGATGATGCCGATTTAGATGCCGCAGTAGAAGGCGCCATGATAAGCAAGTTTCGTAACGCGGGCCAAACTTGCGTATGTGCCAACAGGCTATTTGTGCAAGATGGCGTATTTGACGCATTTGCTGCAAAACTAACTGAAAAAGTAAGTGCGTTAAAAGTGGGTGATGGCACTGCAGATGGCACCACGCAAGGGCCATTAATCGATATGGCTGCCATTGAAAAAACAGAAAGCCATATTGCAGATGCTATACAAAAAGGTGCAAAACTATTGCAAGGTGGCAAACGCCATGCGCTAGGCAGCACGTTTTTTGAGCCAACCGTGTTGGCAGGCGTCACAGCAGATGCACTTATTTTTAAAGAAGAAACTTTTGGCCCAGTGGCGCCATTGTTCCGCTTTAAAACGGATGATGAGGTGATAGAGCTGGCGAATCGTACTGAGTTTGGTCTAGCTTCTTACTTCTACAGCCGTGATATCGGCCGCATTTGGAAAGTGGCGGAAGCGCTGGAATATGGTATGGTCGGTGTGAATACAGGCATGATTTCTAATGAAGTGGCGCCATTTGGTGGTGTAAAACAATCTGGCTTAGGTCGTGAAGGCTCACATCATGGCATTGATGAATACTTAGAAATTAAATACATCGCCATGGCTGGACTTTAAAATGACAGGGCTTTAAATATGGACGCTAAAGTAAAAATCGATTGGCATCAGCGAGCTGAAACCTTAAAAATAGATGGCCGCGCCGTGATTAACGGCAAGCGAGTTAACACTGTAAATGACACAACTTTTGAATGTTTTTCGCCAATAGATAATCGCAAACTTGCCGATGTGGCAAGCTGTAAAGCGGCTGACGTTGACTTAGCTGTTGCAGCAGCGCGCGCAGCTTTTAATGCTCGCACTTGGGCAGGCCAAACACCGCGCGAGCGCAAACAAACTATGATTAAATTTGCCGATTTAATTATTGCAAACCGTGAAGAACTGGCACTGCTAGAAACACTGGACATGGGCAAACCCATTACTGCAAGCTTAAATGTGGACGTGAATTCTGCTGCCAACACCATACGCTGGTTTGGTGAGGCAATTGATAAAGTGTATGACGAAATCGCTCCGACGGCTGACCACACGTTGGCGATGATTACGCGCGAACCCATCGGAGTCGTTGGGGCGATTGTGCCGTGGAATTATCCTATTGCGATGGCCGCTTGGAAGATAGCGCCAGCATTAGCTTCGGGCAACAGTGTGGTACTAAAACCTTCTGAAAAATCACCATTGACTGCACTTAGATTGGGTGATTTAGCATCACAGGCGGGCATTCCCGCAGGCGTGTTGAATGTATTGCCAGGTTACGGTCAAGATGCGGGTTCACCTTTAGCGCTACATATGGATGTCGATTGCATCGCCTTTACAGGGTCGACTAATGTTGGAAAAAAAATCCAAATCATGGCAGGGCAAAGCAATTTAAAACGAGCGTGGTGTGAGCTGGGTGGAAAATCGCCCAATATTGTGTTTGCCGATTGTAAAGATGTACACCGCGCGGCAGAAGCGAGTGCGGGCTCTATTTTTTACAATCAAGGTGAGAGTTGCAACGCACCTTCACGCTTATTAGTCGAACGTTCGATAAAAGACAAATTAGTGCAAAAAATATTGGCCGAGCTGAAAAATTATCAGCCTGGTGATCCGTTAAATGAAGCGACAACCATGGGTGCGATTGTGGATTGTGGACAAATGGAAAACGTGCTCAAATATATCGAATCGGGCAAGCTGGAAGGCGCGTCCCTATTGGCTGGTGGAGCACAGGTAAAAGCTGAATCAGGTGGCTTTTATATTAGCCCAACCGTGTTTGATAACGTGACCAATGATATGAAAATTGCGGCAGAAGAGATTTTTGGACCTGTGCTCTCAATTATCACCTTCGACACGGTAGAAGAAGCCATAAACATTGCTAACGACACAGAATATGGTTTGGCTGCGGCAATATGGACGCAAGATATTAATAAGGCACACATGGTAGCCAAGCGTTTGCGCGCAGGCACGGTGCATGTTAATAGTTATGATGAAGACGACATTACGGTGCCGTTTGGCGGCTATAAACAAAGTGGCAACGGCCGTGATAAATCGCTGCACGCGCTAGAAAAATATACTGAATTAAAAACGACTTGGATTCGGTTGAATTAAGTTAGGACTTAGTATTTAGTAAGGACATACGATGAACAAATTAACTGAAAATTTAGTCACGAATGAAGACCTACATAATCGTCGCTTGGCTGCCACCCCGCGTGGCGTTGGCGTTATGGCGAATTTCTTCATTGATCGCGCTTTAAATTCTGAAGTATGGGATATTGAAGGGCGTCGTTTTATTGATTTTGGCGGCGGCATTGCGGTACTAAATACTGGCCATCGACACCCCAAAATTATCGCTGCGATTCAAGACCAGCTTGAGCGTTTTACGCACACTTGCTATCAAGTACTACCTTACGAAAGCTATGTAACGCTGGCAGAGCGCATTAATAAACTGACGCCTGGTACACATGCCAAAAAAACCTGCTTTTTTTCTAGCGGTGCAGAAGGTGCAGAAAACGCGGTAAAAATTGCCCGTGCGTCCACAGGTCGCCCAGGTATTATAGCTTTTTCTGGCGCGTTTCATGGCCGCACATTAATGGCTTGCGCGCTCACTGGCAAGGTCGTCCCATACAAAGTTGGCTTTGGGCCTTTCCCTGCCGATGTGTACCATATTCCATTCCCAATGGAATTGCACGGTGTGACAGTTGAAGACAGCATCAATGCGCTGCACGCCTTATTTAAAGCGGATGTTGACCCAAAACGTATTGCCGCCATTATGATAGAACCCGTACAAGGTGAGGGTGGTTTTTACGTTGCGCCACCAGAGCTGATGCGCGCGCTGCGCAAAGAATGCGACGAACATGGCATTTTATTGGTGATGGACGAAGTGCAAACAGGCTTTGGCCGTACTGGTAAATTGTTTGCGACTGAACATTACGATGTCATTCCCGACATGATGGTAATGGCAAAAAGTTTGGCAGGTGGCATGGTGCTATCTGCCGTGTGTGGCAAAGCTGAAGCGATGGATGGCCCAGCGCCAGGTGGCTTGGGTGGCACCTATGCAGGCAATCCATTGGCGATTGCGGCCGCGCATGCAGTGCTAGATGTAATGGAAGAAGAACAGCTGGTAGCACGTGCCAACTACTTGGGCGAAAAACTAGTGGCACGTTTAAAAGCAGCGCAAAAAAGCGTACCTGCAATTAGAGAAATCCGCGGCTTAGGCTCAATGATTGCCGCTGAATTTTATGACCCCAATACCAACCAACCCTCAACCGATGCCATGAAGCGTGTACAAGCTGCCGCGCTGGCAGAAGGCCTAATATTGCTTAGTTGCGGTGTGTATGTCAATGCACTGCGCTTTTTGTATCCGCTCACAATTCAAGACCATGTGTTTGATGAAGCGCTGGACATTTTAGACAGAGCGCTGTTAAAAGCTTAAATAAATATGGATGACATGCAGATAAAAACCGAAACAATTGAGCAAGCCAAAGTGCGCATGCAAGCGGCTGGCGTGCACACCATTATTGCGCAATTTGTCGATATATTCGGTGCGGCCAAAGGTAAATATATTCCGTTAACGCATTTGGATGATGTTTTGGGCGCAGGTGCAGGTTTTGCAGGGCCATCCATTTGGGGCACTGGTTTGCCGCGTAATGGTGCGCGCTCTGAGTTTTATGGTCAAGGCGATATCTCAACATTACAGGCTTTGCCTTGGATGCCAGGTTATGCGCGCATTGTGTGCAGCGGCCTGGTGGATGGAAAACCGTTTTCAGGTTGCTCGCGCCGCGTTTTATTGAAGCAAATTGAACGCTTAAATCAATTGGGGCTTACCCTAAATGTGGGTATTGAGCCTGAGTTTTTTCTGGTCAATATAGATGAACATAGTCGCCCGATTCCTTGCAGCAAAGATAATCAAGATAAACCTTCTTACGATTTAAAAGCATTGGCGCGTGTACGCGACGTATTGAGAAAAATAGAAACTGGCCTTTCGGCGTGCGGCTTCGATGTATTTCAAATTGACCATGAAGATGCCAGCGGTCAATATGAGTTGAATTATCACTATAGCGATGCGCTAAAAGCGGCTGATAATTTTGTGCTGTTTAAAATGGCCGCCAGTCACATTGCCGAAGAGGCTGGTTTAACCTTTACTTTAATGCCAAAACCGTTTGCTGACCGCCCTGGCAGTGGCCTGCATATGCACTTATCCTTAACAGATACCAGCGGTAACGCCGTGATGGAAGATAAAACAGATTCGCACGGCTTGTCTGAAATTGGCCGAGAATGTATTGCGGGCTTGCTTGCGCACTGCCCAGCATTGGCGGCCTTTCACGCGCCTAGCGTCAATTCATACAAACGCTTGGTGATTGGTCAATCACTTTCTGGCACCACTTGGGCGCCCGCGCATATTGCGTGGGGCTACAATAACCGCACCACCGTTTTAAGGGTAGTGGCGGGTCGTATTGAGTTTAGGCTAACTGATGGCAGCAGCAACATTTATGCTGCATTGGCTTCCACCATTGCGGCGATGCTGGAAGGCGTAGAGCAAAATCTAGTACCGCCTATGCCGATTGATGAAGATATTTACCAGTGGGATGACGCGCAATTTAAGCGCCATCGTATAAAAACATTGCCGCAAACTTTGGGAGAAGCGCTTACCGCGTTGACGGCAGATAGCGCGCTCACCAAAGCATTAGGCGATGAATATGTGGCAGAATATTTGGCTACCAAAACGCCAGAGTGGATTGAATATTGCCGCTCAGTCAGCGATTGGGAATATAAACGTTATTTAACTTGGCCTTAAATCCTTTAACATTTTTATTACTTTTGGAGAAACTTCATGTCTGACACTGCAGCCCAAATAGTTGGAGATAATTATGTGCTACCTACCGGTGACAAAGATGCTGCGCGCCTAGATACTATTCACGCTGTCTATAAATCAGCGGGTGAACGTGCCATGCTGGCTGCTGGCATTCCACGGGGCGGGCGAGTGGCTGATATAGGCTGTGGTACTGGCCTTGTTTCTTTGTGGTTAGCGGCTCAAGTTGGGTCTAAGGGGCGTGTGGATGCGGTTGATGTAGCTGCTTCGCAACTGGTGATTGCGCGTAAGCGTATCGAAGCTACTGCACTTGCAGAAGTCAACTTTCATGAGCAAAGCGTGTATGACTTAGATTTGCCGCTCGGCACATATGATTTAGTGTTTAGCCGATTTCTGCTGTGCCATCTGCAGAAGCCAGAGGTCGCTTTGCAAAAAATGTTCGATATACTTAAACCAGGAGGACACCTAGTTATTGTGGATATTGATATGCCCTCGATGTTCACGATTCCACCTTCAGATGTATATGCCGATTATATTGACCTTGCCATGAAGGGTGGTGAGGCGCGTGGGGTGGATTATCAAACAGGTTTGCGTTTACCCGCGATGTTCTCTAAAGTTGGATTTGAACAGATTGAGTTGGAACTCGCGCAGCCCATTTATCGCACAGGAGCTAACAAAACGCTGTGGGAACAAACGTTCCGCAACGCCGCTCCAAGCCTCATTGCTGGCGGCATTGCAACGCAAGCGCAAGTTGATGTACTGTTTGAACGTATGGCGCAATTTGCAGCCGATGAAACAACATGGATAGCGCAAGTGCGCGCGCCTGTTGCCACAGGGCGAAAACCCGCTTGATGCCGCTCTGCCCAATTTGTTGAGCCTTTTTTCGTCTATAATTTCTTTAATTCATTAAGGGTTAAAGATGCACATTCAAACACACAACACACAGCCGTTTTTAGACCAAAAGCCTGGTACATCTGGCTTACGCAAAAAAGTGAAGGTTTTTGCACAAGCCAATTATCTAGAAAATTTTGTACAAAGCATTTTTGACTCCATCACTATCCCTAAAAGTGCAACACTCACTTTAGGTGGTGATGGCCGTTTTTACAATAAAACTGCCATTCAAACCATTATCAAAATGGCGGTGGCGAATGGTTTTGCAAAAGTGATTGTTGGACAGGGTGGTATTTTATCTACACCAGCCGCCTCACATATTATTCGCAAATACGAAACGTTGGGCGGCATTATTTTATCAGCTAGCCACAATCCAGCTGGGCCGACTGAGGACTTTGGTATTAAGTACAATACCGCGAACGGCGGGCCTGCGCC
>JANMBK010000245.1:0-2311 GCA_031360365.1 Methylophilaceae bacterium | reverse complement strand
CTCAGTGGCGCCTTCCACAATCCCGAGTATAAAGGCTTTAAAAAGCAGTATTAAATCCATAAGTATTTTAAATTTTTAAGTGAGTATGCACGTTATTTTATCAGCTTTAGCGATTAAAAAAGGGCGCATAAGCGCCCTTTTTAGTTGAATCGTCTAGTTAATTAAAACTAAAGTATGGCTAATTATTTCAACATACCCAATACGCTTGAAAGCAAACCACCAGATTCAGCTTCTACCTCGCCGTTTGGCGTCAATTTATCTACAACAGTTGGTAAATGCTCAGCGATTTGTGCACTTAAAGTGGCTGGGTCAATACCAAATTTAGCTGCCATTTCAGCAATGGCGCCGCTACCTAAAACGCTGGAAATTTGATCAGCAGATACAGGCATATTTTCACCTTTGCCCACCCAAGACGCAGCTGCATCACCTAAACCACCCGCTTTAAATTTATCCAATACACCACCTAAACCACCATTTTGGTTAAACATATCCAAAGCAATTTGTGCCATGCCGCCTTGTTGCCCACCAAGTTTACCTAAAACTGCACCTGCAACGCTATCTAACAAACCCATGATTCAACCCTTAAAAAATAATAAAAATTACCAAGTAAAAGCATAACTTAAAAACGCTCGTTGGTGCGCAAATAGCGCCACTGTCCTGCTGGTAATTTACCTAAATTTACACTTCCAATGCGCACGCGTTTTAATCCAACAACATGCAAGCCCACCATTTCGCACATGCGCCTAATTTGGCGTTTTTTGCCTTCACGCAGTACAAAACGTAATTGGTCTTCGTTCTGCCAACTGACTTTAGCAGGCTTCAATCTTTCGCCATCTAAACTTAGGCCATGATTCAATCGTTGCATATCTGCATCACTTAATTCACCCTCAACCCGCACTAAATACTCTTTTTCTACGGTGGAATCTTCGCCAATTAAATGACGTGCAACACGGCCATCTTGGGTTAATACTAACAGGCCTGTAGAGTCAATATCTAAGCGGCCTGCAGGCGCAAGGCCATGTAAAAAACCGCGCTGAAATTCTTTTGGCTCATATATATCTGGGTCATCCAGCCACTCGTTATCTGGGTGCACCAATACTATCGCAGGTTCATAACCGTCTTCCGCTTGCCCGCTTACAAAACCCACAGGCTTGTGCAGCAAAATGGTCACTTGCTCGGCTTGCTGTTCGTAGGCGTAGCCACTAATCACAATCTCCGCATCAGGCTTAATACGCGTGCCCAGCGTTTCCATAATCACGCCATCCACCTTCACCCAGCCGTTAATAATCCACTCATCTGCCTCGCGGCGAGAGCAAATACCGCGTTCTGCCATCACTTTAGAAAGGCGTGGCATTTCCACATTCACAGGCGATGATTTATATGCTGCCTTGGCCGCCGCGCCATATTGTGGCGCTGCAGTGCCATCATAACCATCGCGCACTTTACCGCCACGACGTGGTGCCTGGCGGTATTGCGGCTCGTTTTTATCTGGGCGTGGTGTAATGCGAGTATCAATTCCAGCTGGTTTATGTTGTTTTGGTTCGGCTGATGTTTTAGCTCGCAATTCGCTTCTAAGCGGCCTATTTTCACTAGACCTATTTTCTCTTGGCTTATCTTCACTTATTTGCTCTGCAAACAGGCTGCCATGCGCCCTGCCATCAAAGCGATGATTACGTTGGCTGGTTTTTGGCACCTGCGAAGCTGCTTCAGTAATATGTACGTCGCGCGCTGGCACAGCCGCTTTTGGCGGTGCAACAGTGCGGTCGCGCTTATGCGGGTCAGCGCGGCGCACAGGTGCTTTGCTCGCTTTTATAGGCGAATTGCTGGGAGTTGTATTGAGTTTAATAGTTGCCATGAAATCTAACGGATCTCAAAAAATTGAAATGGGTTGAAACTAAGCGTGAGAGCGACGTTGTTTTAGTGCCTTGCGCGCTGCGAGAAGAGCGATATTAGGAGAATTAGGCGCACTTAAAGATAGGCGTTGATGTATTGCGCTCGCTATAGCTTTAAATGATGTAGGATTTATGTGTTCAAGGCCGATGTTATCTACCAGCCAGTCTAAACCATGCCTAAGCACTAGCACACCGAATAGCTCGTCAGCATATGATTCGGATATAGAAAAAACTTTTTCAAAACTAATTGCAACATGCTCGCCGTTTTGAACATGCGATTCAATTTTTGCGCGCAGCTCTGCTGCGGCTTGTCTTGAAGCCAAGTCAGAGTGATCAATCTCAATCTCATAACTAGTCATGTTAATTCCTCAAAAGTTCATTCATTATAGACTCAAACTCGTCTACAGTACGTTTAGTTG
>JANMBK010000152.1:0-3198 GCA_031360365.1 Methylophilaceae bacterium | reverse complement strand
GGTTATGGCAAACCTGGCCGCATCGCAACGCCGCTGCAAATTATGACCGACGGCCCTTTAGGTGGCGCCGCTTATAACAACGAATTTGGTCGCCCCAACATTGCGGGTTATTTCCGCACGTTTGAATTAGAGTCTCAGGATTCAAATGGTAAGTCTGAAGTTCGCGGTTATCACAAACCCATTATGTTGGCGGGCGGTGTGGGTAATATTTCATCTAATCATTCATTAAAAAGCGTGATTCCAGCTGGCGCAGCGCTGATTCAACTCGGCGGACCAGCCATGTTGATTGGCTTAGGCGGCAGCGCTGCCAGCAGCATGGATACTGGATCTAACACCGAAAACTTAGATTTTGATTCTGTACAACGCGGCAACCCAGAGCTGCAACGCCGCGCGCAAGAAGTGATTGACCGTTGCTGGCAACTTGGCGACAAAAACCCGATTGTGAGCATTCACGATGTGGGCGCTGGCGGTATTTCTAACGCGTTTCCAGAGCTGGTCAACGATGCCAAAGTAGGCGCAATTTTTCAATTGCGCGATGTGCATAACGAAGAACCAGGCATGTCGCCGCGCGAATTATGGAGTAATGAAGCACAAGAGCGTTATGTAATGGCAGTGTTACCAGAAAATTTAGAAGCATTTAAAGCCATATGTGAGCGCGAACGCGCGCCATTTGCCGTGTTAGGTTACGCGACTGAAGCGCGACATTTAACGGTTAAAGATGCCCATTTTGACAATAATCCTGTCGATATGGATTTAAGCGTGTTACTCGGCAAGCCGCCAAAAATGACACGTGATGTAAAAAGTGTTGCAAAAAAATTAAGCGCTTTTGACACTAGTAAAATTGATATTAAAGATGCTGTAGCGCGTGTTTTGCGCCTCCCAGGCGTGGCCGATAAAACCTTCCTCATCACCATTGGTGACCGCAGCGTGACCGGCTTAATTGCGCGCGACCAAATGGTGGGGCCGTGGCAAGTGCCAGTGAGCGACGTTGCTGTGACGCTGGCGGGCTATCAAACTAACGTGGGCGAAGCATTTGCCATTGGCGAAAAGGCGCCCTTGGCACTGATAAATGCACCGGCATCTGGTCGCATGGCAATTGGCGAAGCCATCACCAATATCGCTGCTGCGCATATTGACGATATAAGCAACTTGAAGCTATCTGCCAACTGGATGGCGCCAGCTGGTCATGTAGGAGAAGATGCAGCCTTGTTTGCCAGCGTTAAAGCGGTGGGCATGGAGTTATGCCCAGCATTAGGAATTTCGATTCCTGTCGGTAAAGATTCGATGAGCATGAAGACAGTGTGGAGCGAAGATGGGCAAGATAAAGCAGTCACCTCTCCCATTTCTTTGGTGGTCACTGCGTTTGCCAACACATCTGATGCGCGTAAAACACTCACGCCGCAATTACGTACCGACTTGGGCGAAACTAAACTTATACTGATTGATTTAGGCAATGGCAAAAACCGCATGGGCGGAAGCAGTCTAGCGCAAGTATATGGCCAAATTGGTAACGAAGCACCTGATGTGGATTCGCCCGCACAATTAATAACATTTTTTGCTGAGATTCAGCGTTTAAATGCTGAAAATAAAATACTGGCGTATCACGACCGTAGTGATGGCGGCTTATTTACGACGCTTTGTGAAATGGCATTTGCTGGACGATGTGGCCTACAAGCTAATATCCATGCGCCTTCTGGCGATGCTCTAAATGCGTTATTTAACGAAGAATTAGGTGCTGTGATTCAAGTGCGTGCGACTGATGCTGAAGCAATTTTAACGCAGCTCACTAAAAATCTAAGCGCACAAATTATTGGTAACGTGACCAGCAAAAACGAAATAGAAATTGCTGTAAATGGTAAAAACGTTTTTGCCGATACCCGCGTTAACTTACACAGAATGTGGTCAGAAACCACTTATCACATGCAAAGCCTGCGCGATAACCCAATTTGCGCGCAGCAAGAATATGACCGCATTCTAAACACCGCCGATACTGGCTTGCACGTGCATACCACTTTTGACATCAATGAAAATATTGCCGCGCCTTACTTAAACTTAGCTCGCCCCAAAATGGCCATTTTGCGTGAGCAAGGTGTGAATGGGCAGGTGGAAATGGCGGCTGCATTCGATCGTGCGGACTTTGCAACGTTTGATGTGCACATGAGTGACATTATTAGTGGGCGAACATCACTAAAAGATTTTGCTGGCTTTGTTGCCTGTGGCGGCTTTAGTTATGGCGATGTGTTGGGCGCAGGCGAAGGCTGGGCGAAGTCAATTTTATTTAACGCTAGAGCAAACGAAGAATTCAGCGCATTTTTTAATCGTAAAGATTCTTTTGCGTTGGGTGTGTGTAATGGTTGCCAAATGATGAGCAATTTGCACAGCATTATTCCTGGCAGCGCACATTGGCCACACTTTGTTAAAAATAAATCCGAGCAGTTTGAAGCGCGGTTTGCCATGGTAGAAGTGCTAGAATCGCCCTCGCTGTTCTTTAATGGCATGGCTGGAAGCCTTATGCCTATTGCCGTTGCGCATGGCGAGGGCTTTGCGGAATTTTCTGACGTAAACGCTGTCAATAGCCTAGTAGATAAAAAACTGGCAACCTTACGTTTTATCGACCATGCGTCAACGCCAACTGAGGTATACCCGTTTAATCCTAACGGTTCACCACAAGGCCTAACGGGATTTACCTCCACTGATGGCAGATTTAGTATTATGATGCCACATCCTGAGCGGGTATACCGCTCGGTACAACATTCGTGGTATCCTGATGTTTGGAAAGTTAAAGATGGCCAAGAAGATGCACCGTGGTTGCGAATGTTTCGTAATGCAAGAAAATTTATCGCTTAAACTTTTTAAGCGTTTTAATAAAGGAAAAAAGTAGTATGAACATGTTAAAAACATTATTTGCAGTGTTGGCTTTAAGTTTTTCACTCAACTCGTTGGCGATTACTGATGATGAGCAAGTTGAATTTAGCGATGGCTTAACTGAGGGCAAAATGAAAGTAGTACAAAAATTTGTCAAAGCTGACCCTAATATTGTCAATGAAAAATTTTTTGGCTGGGCACCACTGCAAATGGCATCTAACAAAGGTCAAATGGAAGTAGTGAAATACTTGCTAAGCAAAGGCGCTGATATTAATTATATTCACCCAGTAGCCTATCACACCGCTTTTCACTTGGCTGTACTCAATGGCCACG
>JANMBK010000150.1:0-6270 GCA_031360365.1 Methylophilaceae bacterium | reverse complement strand
GCTAAGTTTGGCTTACTTTTTTGAATCGGAATTAGCAATAAAACTACCGCAATCACATCAGTAATAACGCCAGGAATAATCAGCAACACACCGGCTACCATATTGCGCGCGCTGCCCAGCACTGTTTTGATTGGGTTGTCGCCTCTCGCAAGGCTTTGCATCATTTTGGCGGAAATCAATAATTTTTCGCCACGAATCAGTTGTAAGCCTAAGTAGCCAATGGCGACTAAGTATAATAATAACCACCAGCCGTATTTATCACCTAGCTGTATCAGCAGATATAGCTCGGCAAATGGAAAAGCGAGTAAAATTGCAAAAATTAAAAAACGCATCACTTATCTCTCTAGTTTGAACTCTATTAACGTTATATTCTCTCAATTGGGGCAATAACCGTTATTGCAACATAATTTGTGCAGTAAATTTACTTTATGAAACCTATTTTAAACCTTATTTTCATTTTATTCCTGACTAGCATTGGGACCAACGTTGGCATGCAAACGTTGCATGCGGCTGAAAGCAGCAAAGGCTCCAGTTTATTTACTGATGATATTGCAGAAGAAGAATTTTTATCGCCTGACGTCGCATTTAAGCTAGATGTTGCGCAAGAAGATGCCAGCAGTTTAAGTGCAAATTTTAAAATTGAACCTGGTTATTATTTATACAAAGAGCGTATTAAATTTGTGCTGGCGCCAGGCTCAAGCGCTAAAATTGTCAATATTGAGCTGCCAAAAGGTGAAGTTAAAGACGACCCCAACTTTGGCAAGCAAGAGGTATATCACCACGATTTTGCTGCAAATATTCTTTTAAGTAATGTAAGTGGCGATGTAAAAATAAGTGCGCGTTACCAAGGTTGCAGCGAAAAAGGTCTGTGTTACGCACCACAAACTAAAGACTTTGAAATCAACATTAAAGGGGCAACGCCAGCAGCCAGTATTGATGCGGCCTCTAGAGGCGCGATAGAAAAAGCTGAAGAAGACCCTATTACGCACGCACTTAAATCTGGCAATTTGTGGCTGGTGGTTGGTGCATTTTTTGTCATGGGTTTGCTGCTGTCGCTTACACCCTGCGTGCTGCCGATGATTCCCGTTTTATCCAGTATCATCGTAGGCAGCAAAGCCAAACACGCGCACCACACGCATCTTCACGGCTTTTTGCTCTCGCTAGCTTATGTGATGGGCATGGCACTAAGCTACACCATCGCGGGCATTGTGGCAGGGCTATCGGGCAGCTTGATTTCGCAAACGCTACAAAGCCCGTGGGTGCTTGGCGTTACGGCGCTGTTGTTTGTATTGCTGGCATTTAGCATGTTCGACTTATATGAAATTACCTTGCCGCAATCTTTTGAACAAAAACTTATCGGCATCAGCAATCGCCAAAAACGTGGCCAATTTGCGGGCGTATTTTCGATGGGCATCATTTCTGCGCTTATTTTAAGCCCTTGTGTATCGGCGCCCTTGGCAGGCGCATTGGTGATTATCGGCAAAACGGGGCAAGTGCTGTTGGGCGGTGTGGCGCTATTTTCACTATCATTGGGCATGGGCGTGCCGCTGTTATTGGTGGGTGCCTCTGCTGGCAGTATCATGCCTAAAGCCGGCCACTGGATGGTTTTTGTGCGCAACGGATTTGGCGTAATAATGCTGCTATTGGCGGCGTATATTGCTTGGCCGATTTTACCGAACGCAATCACCCAACCAGTGAATAAAGTACTTGGGCTGGAAGCCGCATCGCACTTGCCTTTCAGCCGTGTTAAAAGCGTGGCTGAACTTGATGCTGCCATTAAAAAGGCTAACGGTAAAACGGTGATGCTAGATTTTTATGCTGATTGGTGCACCTCGTGCAAAGAGATGGAAAAATTTACATTTAGCGATGCGAAAGTAATTGCGGCATTGAAAGATGTCGTTCTATTGCAGGCGGATGTGACCGAAAACAACGCCGATGACCAAGCATTGCTAAAACGCTTTAATCTATTTGGCCCGCCTGGCATTATCTTCTTTGATACGGCCGGCAATGAAATTAAAACGCGTGTCATCGGCTACAAAAATGCCGAAGATTTTACCCAAACGCTTAATCAAGTTACTCAATAAACTAGTCAATAAAACCACTCAATACTTATTCATAAAATGACACCCAACAAAATTAATAGCATAATTATTTCACTCATTTTAATTGCCTCCATTGGCTTCGGCTTTCAATATTTTTTTAATGGCAACCATAGCGGACATGCCAATGGTAAATCGACCCAGCCATTATTTGCCGCCACTTTTCCTGATGAAAACGGCAAGCTGCAAAGCTTAAAGCAATATGCAGGCAAAACAGTAGTGCTGAATTTTTGGGCCACTTGGTGTGAACCGTGCCGCGAAGAAATGCCAGAGCTTTCTGCGCTGCATGATGCCAATAAAGATAAAAATATCGTGGTGCTAGGCGTGGCGGTAGATGATGTGGCGGCAATTAGCGAGTTTAGCAAAGAAACCAAAGTAAGTTACCCACTATTTGCCGCCGATATGCAAGGCATGGAAATCGCCAGCAATTTAGGCAACGATAAAAGTGTGCTGCCCTTTACTGTCATCATCAATGCCGATGGTAGCGTGGCCAAAACCTATTTTGGGCGCGTCAGCAAAGTCTTGCTAGAAGAAACACTCGTCACCCTCATAGCAAAATAAACTAATAATACGCACTGCAAAATAGTTTAGCTTTGTATTCAAATACTTAAGCATTATTACTGCCATAACTTCGCCTAATTTCAGTGAATTTGCTGGACATAAACCTACAACTTCGGCAAACTCGCGTTTATGCAGTTATATAAAAAACAGATAAAAAGGCGAGTTAAAGGGGTTTGCGATGGCTGCTAAATCAGTATTAGTGGTGCATGGCCCCAACTTAAACTTACTGGGCGTGCGCGAGCCAGCGCATTACGGCAATGCTACCCTTGCAGATATAAACAACTGCTTACAAGACCAAGCCATGCAAGCGGGTGTGGCGCTTGAAGCTTATCAAAGCAATGCCGAAGCAGATATTGTTGCTAAAATTCAATCTTTAGCAATCAATAAAGTAGATTTTATTATTATCAACCCTGCTGCTTTTACACACACTTCCGTTTCAATTCGTGATGCTATTTCTGCAGTGAATATTCCGTTTATCGAAGTGCATTTATCCAACGTGTATGCGCGCGAAAGCTTTAGGCATCATTCTTATTTTAGCGATATTGCAGTGGGTGTCATCAGCGGCTTGGGGGCCGAGGGTTACAACGCAGCGCTGCAATTTGCTATTAACAAACTTAACCAATAATTAAACATATAGTAGAGGTTATTATGGATTTACGTAAACTTAAAAAACTCATTGATCTAGTCGAAGAATCTGGTATTTCTGAGTTGGAGCTGACTGAAGGCGAAGAAAAAGTACGCATTAGCCGAGCGATGATGCCAAGCCAACAGCCTATTGCGCATTATATGGCGTCACCACAACAAGTAGCGCCAGCAACTCACGCGACGCCCGTGCCTGTTGCTGCTGTGCCTTTAGTAGCAGAAGTAGAGGGTCATGTGGTGAAATCACCTATGGTTGGTACCTTCTATCGCTCGTCATCACCCGATTCAAAAGCATTTATTGACGTTGGCAGTAAAGTAGCAGTCGGTGAAACTTTGTGCATTATTGAAGCCATGAAATTGCTCAACGAAATTGAATGTGACTTTGCTGGTGAAATTAAAAAAATTCTTGTTGAAAACGGTCAGCCAGTTGAATACGGCGAACCACTGTTTATTATAAATTAAGTGTGATTGGTTAAAGTATGTTTGAAAAAATACTCATCGCAAATAGGGGCGAGATTGCCCTGCGTGTGCAACGCGCCTGCCGCGAGCTGGGCATTAGAACTGTCGCTGTGCATTCGGAGGCTGATAAAGAAGCTAAATACGTTAAACTTGCTGATGAGTCTGTCTGCATTGGTCCTGCAGCATCTAATTTAAGCTACTTAAATATTCCTGCTGTGATTAGCGCGGCAGAAGTGACTGACGCACAAGCAATTCACCCAGGCTATGGCTTTTTATCTGAAAATGCAGATTTTGCTGAGCGGGTTGAACAGAGTGGCTTTGTATTTATTGGGCCACGTGCCGAAACCATTCGCTTAATGGGCGATAAAGTCTCTGCCAAAGATGCCATGAGAAAAGCTGGCGTGCCTTGCGTACCTGGTTCAGAAGGCGCATTACCAGACGACCCGGCAGAAATTATAAAAACTGCAAAAAAAGTCGGTTACCCCGTCATTATTAAAGCCGCTGGCGGTGGTGGCGGACGTGGCATGCGCGTAGTGCATACTGAAGCCGCGTTAATTAATGCGGTAGCCATGACCAAAGCCGAGGCGCAAGCTGCGTTTGGCAACCCCATGGTTTATATGGAGAAATTTCTAGAAAATCCACGCCATATTGAGATTCAAATATTAGCCGACCAACATGGCAATGCAGTTTTTTTAGGCGATCGCGACTGTTCGATGCAGCGTCGCCATCAAAAAATTATTGAAGAAGCACCGTCTCCATTACTCAGCGCAAGAGTACGTGACAAAATTGGCGAGCGCTGTGCAGATGCCTGCCGCAAAATTAAATATAGGGGTGCTGGTACGTTTGAATTTTTATATGAAAACGGCGAGTTTTACTTTATAGAGATGAACACCCGCCTGCAAGTTGAGCACACTGTAACAGAAATGATTACTGGGCTAGATTTGGTGCAACAGCAAATTTTTGTTGCAGCTGGTGAGAAATTAAAATTCCGCCAAAAAGATATTGAGCTGCGTGGCCATGCCATTGAATGCCGCATTAACGCAGAAGACCCGTATAATTTTGTGCCTTCTCCTGGCAAAATTAGTACTTTCCATATGCCAGGTGGGCCAGGTGTGCGCATCGATACGCACGCTTATTCTGGCTACACTGTGCCATCGAATTACGATTCGATGATAGGCAAACTAATTACCTATGGCGCCACGCGAGAGCAAGCGATTGCGCGCATGCGGATTGCTCTATCTGAAATGATGATAGACGGCATTAAAACTAATATTCCACTGCACGCCGATTTAATGGCCGATGCGGCTTTTCATTCGGGCGGAACTAGTATTCATTATTTGGAACAGAAGTTAGGCATTGGCCACAATAAATAATGTCGTGGTTATTACTAAAAATTGAGGCGACCGAGCAAACTGCCGACGTCATCAGTGATGCGCTGATGGGCATTGGTGCACTTTCGGCCAGCATAGAAGATGCCCATGCCGAGACACCCGCGGAACAAGCTATTTTTGGTGAGCCAAGCAGTGCCGATATTCAATACCCACCACCAGGAATTTGGCAACAAAATATCGTCACTGCAATGTTGGATATATCAGCAGATGTAGCCGCTATAATTGAAGCTTTAAGCAGCAAAACTGGCATTGCAAGTTTTAAATACCGCACCGAAACTATTGCTGAGCAAGATTGGGTGCGCGCCACCCAAGCGCAATTTGACCCGATTAAAATTACCGATAAATTGTGGATTGTGCCCACTTGGCATAACGCGCCCAACCAGGCCGCAATTAATATTGTGCTAGACCCAGGCTTGGCATTTGGCACAGGCAGCCATCCTACTACGCATTTATGTTTAGAGTGGCTTACTCAACAAAGCTTACTAAACAAATCTGTTTTAGATTACGGTTGTGGCTCTGGTATTTTAGCCATCGCTGCAAGCAAATTAGGGGCATGCCCTGTAAGCGGCGTAGATATTGACCCGCAGGCCATTGTTTCTAGCACGTATAATGCACAGCAAAACCAAGTAAGCGTTAGTTTTTATGATGCGAACAAGTTTGAGCATGAAATTTTTGACGTGGTTGTCGCAAATATTTTATCCAGCGCCTTGATGGTGTTAGCGCCTGTTCTGGCAAAGTATTGCAAAACAGGTGGAAAATTGGCATTATCGGGCATATTACAAGATCAGAACGAAATGCTAATAACACGCTATAGCGAATGGTTTAACATGGATGCTCCCACACAAAAAGACGCTTGGGTTTTACTCACGGGTACTAAACGATAAAATCTAAACAATAAAATATAGCCGATTAAATATAAGCGATGAACTACATTACCTCTTGCCCTGCCTGTGAAACGCAGTTTTTGCTCACCACAGCGCATTTAAAAGCGCACCGTGGCAAAGTACAGTGTGGCCATTGCGATCATATTTTTAACGCCAAAAATCGTCTTACCGAAGTCTCTGACGATATTCATAGCACGGCTGAGTATAAGGCCAGCCTTGCATCAGGCAAACAAA
>JANMBK010000124.1:0-1513 GCA_031360365.1 Methylophilaceae bacterium | reverse complement strand
CATTGTTGGCACCGATTGTTAGTGGCTGAGCTAAAGTGTTTTGCATCTGGATCGCAGCTACCCACTCGGCAGGCGTTACCAGGGTAGTGGGCGTAATCACAAACGAGCCAGATCCTGTAGCTATGGTGATCGAATACGATGGCGCACCGCACGGTTTATTAATAACGGAAAAGCAACGTTTTACTGATGATTTGTTAGCCTTTTTGCGTGATTGAGTAAGTGTTCCACTTCCGCCCTTACATCGCCGTATTGAAGGGCGAGGTTTTACGCGCTAAGTGATAAATTGAAAATTTATCGCCAATGTAAATTTGATGATATTACGCTAAGCAATTTTTAAATTTCGGAGTATTAGATATGTCAGTGGAACTGAACTGTTTAGCGTGGTCGGTGGTATTGGGTTTAATTCATATATTGGCTGCTGGGAACGCCAGAACCCTCGATCTGGGCCCAAAATGGAACATGGGTCCTAGGGATGGTGAAACTAAACCATTAAGTCCGCTAACAGGACGTTTACTGCGTGCCCAATCTAATTTCTTTGAAACATTCCCTCTGTTTGCAGCTTCAATATTGATGGCCGTTATGACCGATAGTCTGAGCGCTTATAGCTACTGGGGTGCAATACTTTACCTAGCAGCAAGAGTCATATATCTTCCGCTTTACGCCTTTGGAATACCAGTAATTCGTAGCATCGTATGGCTTGTTTCAATTGCTGGACTGTTGATGGTATTGCTGCCATTCTTGTTTTAAAATTGTTTGTATTTGAGGATAGTAGTGCTTGTTGATATGAGTCTTAGATTCCTATTACATTCAATCAGGTGCGCTTAAAAAAACTAGATATCTAATTTAGGACTGACCATGTCAGCTAACCGCCCAAAGCGGTCATTCATTATTCCAAATTCTTATTATATTTCCCTAATGTTAGTAATCGCACAAATATATCTTTTCTATAATGCATAACCTAACTTAATGCACGATAAATTAACTTTTGATTTAGATTAAACGCTAGGTCTAGTGCATCAAAAAAGACGTCTCTAGCGGTACTCCTTATGAAAAGAAACCAGTAATTGCTCGTTTCATCAATGTCATACTAAATCAAAATCATTAAAAACTAGTTGAATTAATAAGTAGTTCGATAGGTCTGGAGAATTATGTAGGCAATGTCGAATCCAATCATACGATACATATCAATTAATGTTATGAGGATGTTAATAAGAAATTTTCCACTTGCACACTAATTCAAGTTGATTTTAATACTTAATAACTCCCCAATCTTTAAGGGGACTGAAAAATAATTACCTTGTGCAAAGTCGCAACCAATAGATTTGAGTAATTCAAATTGTTGTCTTGTTTCAACTCCTTCAGCAATTACAAATATGTTTAAATTATGTGCCATCATAATCATTGTTTCACACAATACAAAGTGCTCAGATTCAGGAATCAAATTTTTTACAAAAACATTGTCAATCTTAATGTAATCAATAGCATAATGTTTTAAATTAGGCAGTGAAGAGTA
>JANMBK010000114.1:0-3710 GCA_031360365.1 Methylophilaceae bacterium | reverse complement strand
ACTAATTATTGCCATTGCCTCAGTCATATTCAGCGATAACTGGATTGTTTCGTTAAATCGTCAGTTTGAGGTGATTCGCTTAGTCAGAGTCAATATCGCCACTTTGCATCAGTTAAAAGCCGATTTGTTTGAAGCTGAAAGCGCACAGCGCGGTTATATGCTCACCAAGCGTGTCGAGTATGTCGCCCCCTTTAATGATGCTCTAAACAGCGCTAGGGCCAACGTTAAGCTCAGTGAGAAGTTAGTTACAGATACATCAACTGACCTCAACCAAGTGATTGAATTGGAATGGTTAAAAGCCATCAGTGCTAGTATAGAAGCTAAGTCGGCAGAAATGCTGTTATCAATTAGGTTGGTAGAAGACAATAAAATTGAGGAGGCTAATCAAGTGTTAAATTTGGATCTTGGCAGGATTCAAATGAATAAGTTTGTAGTGCAAACAGATAAGTTGATTAAACAACAAGTTGCGGATGTCGATGTCATGATAGAAAAACGATGGGCTACCGCTAGGTTGGCACGTATTTCCGTGATTGGCGGCGCTTTATTGCTGATATTGCTAGTGGTTTTAGTTATTAAGCAATTATTGAATGAATTGTCGGTTAAAAGTCAGCTGCAGCAGCAAGTTGTCAAAGAAAATGAAATCTATGAAAAAAAACTACAGCAACAAACTAAACTATTAAGAAGCTTAGCGCTTGATTATCAAGCCGATGTCGAGCGTGAGCGGCAAAAATTATCACGTGAGCTGCATGACCAGCTGGGCTCCATTTTTACTGCAACTAAAATGGATATTGCTTGGGTCATCAAAAAAATCACAGCAACAGCCCCTGAAATTGCGGAAAAATTAAAAAAAACCAGCAGCTATGTCGATCAAGGCATTCAGTTTCAACGGCATATTGTGCAAGAGTTACACCCTGCCATGCTCACCACATTTGGCTTTTGGCCCGCACTTAACTCATTGATTAGTGATGCTGCTGAGCGTAACAATTGGCAATTAACGCTCAACCTGCCAGATGAAAACACCAAGTTAGACGAAACGATAAGCTTAGTGGCATACCGCATTGTGCAAGAAACTTTAAACAATGCGAATAAATATGCGAAAGCAAGCGCAGTTTCAGTAGATGTTATAGTAGATGAACAACATATCAAGTTAGAAGTTCAAGATAACGGAGTTGGTATGGATACGACACTAGAAAAAGAAAAAACGCATGGTTTAGCAGGCATGCGCCACCGTGTACTGGCTATTGGCGGCCATTTTGAAATAATAAGTGAACCAGGCAAAGGCGTCTTAACGCGCGCACTCATACCGATAGACTTTAAAGTCATTCAGACTTAAATTTTAGATTTTTCGTAGTCTATTTCTGACAATACAATCAGTATCTGTAGGACTTTTTTAACGCTCCCGTGTGTTTAATATGGCAATAACTAGCAGCCAATGCAAGTAGTATAGCTGTGATTTTTACCTTGAATTAAATTAGGAGTAATTTTATGAATACATTTTCAACTTTAAAATCTACTACGGCAGCAGTTGCCATGGTATTTGGTGCAACGACTATGCAAGCGTTTGCATTAGATTCTGATTCTGTTGCAGATTCTGTACAAGATGAGCGATATTCGTTGGAAACAGAATTTAAAAAATTAGATACCGATTCAAATGCACTACTTAGCCAAGCTGAATTCAGCAACGATAAATTTTTTACCAAAGGACATTTTGTAAAAGCAGATAGCAACGATGACGGCAAGCTAAATCAAGAAGAGTATGTTTACTATAAATCAGGCGCTCAAAAGCAAGCAGTTAAAAGGGTGGCTTCTGACAGCGTAATCACGACTAAAGCAAAAGCAGAGCTTTTACGCGAAAGAGATTTTAAAAGTACACAAATCAGCGTAAAAACCTTCAATGGCACAGTGATTTTAAGCGGTTTTGTCGATGATGAAATATCAAAATTAAAAGCAGAGACAATTGTTTCAAAAATTGATGGCGTTAAATCTGTTAAAAATAGCTTAGTTGTAAAAAGCTAACAAGTTTTGTCTACTACTTAGGCCTTGTGATATTTGATGCTATAGCTTACTAAGAAGTCTATTTTAAAGCCGCACATGCTTAACATGTGTGGCTTTTTTGTTGTTGCAAATATTAGCTAGCAATGCTTGTGTAGGTGAAAACCGACAGCAAAATCAGTTATCGCAGGACTTTTCTACCATTAAAAACTCTTTAACATGCAATCACTGCAAGATTATGCCGAAGTGTGATTTACAGGCATCTTGTTAAATCATTAATTAGTTAAGGAGCAATGCTATGAATAAACCCTTGAATGAAAGTATATTACTAAAAACGTTAACGTTAACCGCTGCATTAGGATTTAGTGCTGCCGCTATGCCGGTATTTGCAGAGGAAATGGACAATGCGATGAGTATAGACATGTCGACATCACCAGCGACTTACACCAATGATTGGAAAACGCCTGAAGCGATTGAGTTTGACAAGTTAGATAAGAGTGGTAATGGTTTGCTGCTACCTAATGAGGCCTCAAAAGGTAAGGCATTTAACAAAAAATCATTTGCAACAGCCGATGCCGATAAAGATGGCTACATTGATCAAAACGAATATGCATACCATAAAACCGGTAAATGGCCAGAAACTGCACAACCAGTCAATATGGGTGCTGCAGACAATACTGTTGGCGGCAATGCTTTGACAAGTGAGGAGTCTTTGGTAGATGAGGAGCCAGTGATAATGGCAGAAACTCAAACCACCGCAAACAATGAGACGCCGGCTGAAACCAACAAAAGACCAGTCGGTGTGGTGATTGATGATAGCGTCATTACCACCAAAGCAAAGGCTAAGATTTTAGCGACTAAAGATTTAAAAACTTTGCAAATTAGCGTGGAAACGCGCCAGGGCGAAGTCAGTCTAAGCGGCTTAGTAGACAGCGAGGCAGTTAAAATGAAAGCTGAACAAGTGGTATCAGAGATTGAAGGCGTTAAATCTGTTAAAAATGGTTTAGAAGTTAAAGGTTAATTACTCAGTTTTAAACTGCAATTAGTAAAAAAGTCGCCTATTTAAGGCGACTTTTTTACATTCCATTTTAGTTTTATTTGTATTCTAGCTTATTGGCTAACTTGACTTATTTGGTTTGATTAACGAAAATTAGTTTATCTGTGGCATAGCCTATAAGTTTTGCGCGAGCGATCAACTCTTGTTTTATTGGTTCGCTTAATTGTGGCGTGCGTGAAAGTATCCACAAATAGTCTTGGCCACCGCTTACCATGGCGTGATTGTATTCTGGTTTATCTAGCTCGATGATATTATATGCGCCATAAAATGGCCCTAAGAATGATACCTTAAGCCGCCCAGTACGGGTGCCATTGCTATTGGCAGCATCCACAAACATGGCTTTACCAATGGCTTCTTTCCATTGGTTAGTTTCAATTTTATAACCACGATTCACCACTTTAATGCTTCCATCTTTCTCAAGGCTATATTTCGCGGTCACCTGTTCTAAACCACGCTCAAAACTATGGTCTAATCGCGCAATTTCGTACCAAGTACCTAAATATTGGTTAGCATCTATGCTTTGTACGACGCTGTCTTTAGCGGCTTGCGGCATTTCTGTAGTGCAAGCGGCTAACAGAACAAAAATCAGTAGGCTAAAAATTCTCATGGATTGCATTAAATGGCGCGCTTTCAAAAGATATAAATGATGAGCGTTAAGAGT
>JANMBK010000054.1:0-15219 GCA_031360365.1 Methylophilaceae bacterium | reverse complement strand
GCTTTTGTATCAGCTAAAAAAATAATGCAATGGCTAGGGCTATTTACTAAAGTGACATTTATTTATGTGCCAGTGCTAGCACTGATATTGTTTCTGCTATTACATTTTATTAACTTAAGTATATTGATTAAACCTATCGAGAAACTGGCTAGTGAGAGTTTAGGTGAACCTGTTGCCATTAAAAAAGTGCATGCCTCGCTTTGGCCACAGCCGCATTTGGTGCTAGAAGATGTGGCGATTGGTACTGGTAATAACATCAAGGCAGTGCATGTGCTTCCAGTGGCTGCTAGTTTATTCGAAGATATAATAGTGGTGAAATCGCTGGTGATCGAAGGTTTAAACATTGAACAGGCCAATTTTAGTCAGCCGCTGCAATGGGCAAGCAATACCAGCAAATCTAAAAGACTAGTAATTGAACAAATTAATCTTAAGAATTTAACCATGTCTATTCGTGATTTACAGTTGCAATCGTTTGACGGAAAAGTCACGCTAACGCATGCAGGCGCGCTAAGCTTGATAGAGTTGGTGAGCAGTAATAATGCACTCTCAGTGAAGATTTCTCCACAAGGTGACCATAGTGAAGTAGTGTTAAAGGCCACCAACTGGGTGTTGCCTTTTAACCAAAAAATAATGTTTGCTGGCCTAAATGCAAAAGGCTTAGCAAGCCAAAATCAGCTCAATTTTAGTGAAATTGAAGGTGAAATTTTTGGCGGTAACTTGACGGGCCAAGCTAACATTGAATGGCCAAGTGGAGCAGGCAGCTGGCTTAGCTCTGGTAAATTTAAGTTAGTAAATGCCAATGCCCAAGCACTATTAAATAATTTTGGTAGTGCGGTAATAATAGATGGTCAACTGGCATTAGAGGCTAATTTTTCTGGCAAAGCACGTGAGGCGAGTAAACTGTCAAAGGCTCTTATCACGAATGCAGATTTTGATGTGCGCCAAGGTCGTATTCAAGGCATAGCTCTAGCACGTGGAGTGCTAAGCCCTGGCAGGCAATCGCTAGCAGGGGATAATACTGACTTTGACAAGCTTACAGGCAGCATTAAAATAATTCGGAATAATTTTCAATTTGGTAAACTGGTGTTGGAATCTTCGCAATTTAATGCGAATGGTTTTATCAACATTAACGCCAATCAAATTTTAACAGGTAGAATCAATGCAGATTTGACCACGAAATCACGCCATTTACAGGCTAAATATGCAATCACTGGCCGTGGTAAGGATTTAAAAAGTCAGTAGCAAAAGTCAGAGGGTTTAAGTTTTTAACTTGCCTAAAAAATCTGGTTTGCCTAGTTCTACGCCATTGTGGCGCAAAATATTATATGCCGTCACCACATGAAAATACACATTCGGCATTACCCAATTTAACAGATAAGCTTCGCCGTTAAAATGCAGATCCGTTTTGCGCACAGTAATCGTAATATCTCGGCTTGCACTGCCTTTTAAAAGAGCTGGGGTTACAGTTTCTATAAATGCAATCGTTTTGGCGATGCGCGCTTGCAATTCCTCAAAGCTTGTTTCGTTATCCTCATACTTAGGTACTTCTAAGCCCGCAAGCCTGGCAGCAGCTCCCTTGCTCATGTCGGTGGCAATTTGCACTTGGCGCATAAGTGGGTACATATCAGGAAAAAGGCGTCCATTTAACAAAACTGCATGCTCAATTTTTTTTGCATCGGCATGCGCCTCACCCTTTTTTAAAATGTGCGATAAGTTAGTTAATGCACGTTTAAGTGGTGCAATGGTGGCATCGAACATATGCGGCATGGCGAATCCAGAAATAGAAAAAAGCCCACCATACAACATTATGATGGGCGTAAATACTTGAAATTAAATATTTTTTAGCTTATTCTTTAACGGCTGGCGGGCCTTTAAAACGTTTACTTTCGCCAAATACAAACCAGAATATCGCCATCACTACCAACATAGCAATGGTCACATAAAGTACTTTTTCGTTTGGCGGTTGTATGCCAACAAATACCAAAAAGCCGCCACCAAGCACAGCTAACACTGCGATGGGTTTTGATAAACCGCCAAGATTAAACGGACCTTTGTGCTTCCAAGTTTTACCTTCTGCCAAAATGCCTGCTGCTGTGGGCATAATGTAAGAGATGTATAAAAATACCGCACAACCCACTGCAAGCACACTAAACGCATCTGCATATAGCGTGGCTACAATGGCCAAAATGGCCGATACCCAAACGGCAGCCACCGGGGTTTTATAGGTTGGGCTTACCTTGCGTAGCGTGTTAGAAGCTGGCAATCCGCCATCGCGCGCAAAAGCGTACATCATGCGCGAGGTCGAAGTTAAGCAAGCCAAGCCACATAAAAAGTTAACTAAGAAAATACCTAAACCCAATACAGTTTGTAGTGTAGCTGGCAAAGTTTCTAATAGTTTACTGAAAAAGCCAAAGCCATTCTTAACGCCTGTTTCAACATCTGGTAACACTAGCACAAATGTGCAAATCATAATGTAACCAAAAATTACCGAGTAAACCACCGATGTAATAATGCCTTTAGGTACGGCGCTTGCTGCATTACGTGTTTCTTCTGCAGTGTGGGCTGAAGCATCAAAACCAGTAATGGTGTAAACGGCCAACAAAAGCCCTAGTAAGAATGGAAACACCATGCCCTCACTTGCAGGCCATACACTACCTTCTGTACCAGTAAAGTTAGTAAAAGTGAATAGTCTTGAAAAATCCAGAGGATTTTGGTTGTAGGCCAATAGAGACACTGTAAGCACAGCAGCAATAATCATGATTAAATATCCAGAGATATCTGTGATTTTAGTAGTAAATCTAGGAAATCGATAAATCAAAACCGCTTGAATGGCTGTAAAAAGTGCAATATAAAATGTTTGATGCGCATAGCCAAAACCAGAAGTATCAACACCCAAAATAGGCAGCGCTAAACCTTTAAAAAAGAAGTCGTAAACGCCAAAATTGACTGAAGCCACTACAAAAATCAGCCCCAGCAGATTAAACCAAGCGGTGCACCAGCCATAACCTTTACCACCTAAAATAGAGCCCCAGTGATACAAGCCACCAGCAGTTGGGTAACTAGATGAAATCTGCGCCATGGCAAGTGCCACAATTGCCGCAAATAAACCGCCAACCAACCAACCTATACCGATGGAAGCTCCGCCAGCCCCGCCTAAAGCTAACGGAAATGCAGAAATGCCGCCTGCTAGAATACAAATAATAGAAAAAGAAATGGCAAAATTTGAAAAGCCACCCATGTGTCGGTGCAGTTCTTGCTCATAACCCATTTTTTTTAGTTCTGCGGCATCGCTATCTAAAGCCTGATTCATTTCGCTCATTTTTTACCCCTTTAAACATTAACTGCAATTAGAAACTACCTGATAGAAACTACTAAGTGCTAATTTTAAAAACTGTTAAAACAGAAAGCTTTGAAGCTAAAAATTGATGAAACTATTTTTATAAAACTATTTTGTAAGCCTAGTATAGATTTAATAAAGCGAATTGCAAGTACCAGTTTGCAAAGGTGCTAGATACCATTTGCGAGTTAGTGAAAAAAAGTCGCATAATGGCATAACTAAATGGTATCAATAAGTGATTAGGTAAATTAGATGACAACCTATAGTTACATGGCTGGCACACAAACCTACCAGTTTGCCGATTTGAAGACGGTGCTTGCAAAAGCAACACCGGCGCGCTCTGGCGACCATCTGGCAGGTGTATCAGCTGATACATATGCAGAGCGCATGGCTGCTCGCATGTGTTTGGCGCAGATTCCGCTTAAAACGTTTCTGGAAGATTTAATTATTCCATACGAGTCAGACGAGGTAACGCGGCTAATTGTGGATACGCATGATAAACAAGCGTTTGCTGAAATTAGCCATTTAACTGTTGGAGATTTTCGTGATTGGTTGCTATCCGACATGGCGGACACCGCCACTTTAAAGCGTGTAGCGCCTGGCATTACGCCAGAAATGGCCGCCGCGGTTTCTAAATTAATGCGTAACCAAGATTTGATTTTGGTGGCAAAAAAATGTCATATCACAACTAGTTTTAGAAACACCATCGGCCTGCCAGGTCATATTTCTGTGCGTTTACAGCCAAATCACCCCACAGATGATATGCGTGGTATTGCGGCTTCTATGTTGGATGGTTTGTTGTACGGTGCGGGTGATGCAGTGATTGGCATTAACCCTGCCACCGATAGCCTGCCTGCGTTGATGGATTTGTACTATATGGTAGACGACGTCATTAACCAGTATGAAATTCCCACCCAATCTTGCATTCTTACTCATGTGACCAACCAAATCCAGCTCATCGAGCGCGGTGCGCCTGTCGATTTGGTATTTCAATCGATAGCAGGTACTGAAAAAGCCAACAAGAGTTTTGGTATAGATATTGCACTTCTGAAAGAGGCGCAATCGGCAGCCCACTCATTAAACAGGGGTAGCGTTGGCAATAATGTGATGTATTTTGAGACCGGTCAAGGCTCTGCGTTGTCTGCCAATGCTAATTTTGGGGTTGATCAACAAACCTGCGAAGCGCGCGCTTACGCGGTTGCGCGGCACCTTTCTCCTTTGCTGACGAATACAGTGGTTGGCTTTATCGGGCCAGAGTACCTTTATGATGGTAAACAGATTATCCGCGCAGGTTTAGAAGACCATTTTTGCGGAAAACTTTTAGGTGTGCCTTTGGGCTGTGATGTTTGTTATACCAACCATGCCGAGGCCGATCAAGACGATATGGATACGCTGATGACACTGCTTGCTACAGCTGGCCTCACTTTTATTATGGGCATTCCAGGGGCGGATGACATTATGCTGAATTACCAAACGACATCGTTTCATGATGCCTTATATTTACGCAAAGTGTTGGGCTTAAAGGCGGCACCTGAGTTTGAAGCTTGGCTTAAAAAAATGCAGATTATGGATGCTAACGGTCAAGTGCAACCTATCCAGCAGGCGCACCACATGCTACAAAATATGCCTAAACATCTTTTAAGCGCTGCATGAGTCAATCAGACAAACCCAGTTTGCAGCAAGATCCGTGGAAACAGCTTAAAAGCTTTACTCGTGCGCGCATTGCCATTGGTCGCGTGGGCAGCAGCTTGCCGACCAAAGAAGTATTAGATTTTGGCCTGAGCCACGCTATGGCGCGCGATGCGGTACATTTGGCTTTGAATGTGGATGCGTTAGAAGCTGATATCAAGCAACACAATTTTACGACCATGCGTGTAAAAAGCATGGCAGTAGACAGGGCAACTTACTTGCTTCGGCCGGATATGGGGCGCAGGTTACACGAACAAAGTTTATTGCAACTGCAAAACTTACACCAAACAAAACCAATTGATTTTTTAATGGTGGTGGGCGATGGTTTGTCGTCACTTGCAGTTGCACGTCATGCGGCGCCATTATTAAAAGAAATGCGTCAATTGTTGCCGGCTGATTGGCATGCAGGCAACGTGGTTATTGCCTCACAGGCACGCGTTGCGATTGGTGATGAAATTGGACAAGTGCTCAACGCGAAAATTGTCGCTATGCTCATCGGCGAACGGCCCGGCTTAAGCTCGCCCGATAGTTTGGGCATTTACCTGACGTATCGCCCTAAATTGGGTTTATCAGATGCTGACAGAAACTGTATTTCTAATATCAGACCAGAAGGGCTGAATTATCAAGCAGCCGCTAAAAAATTGATTTGGCTTGCAAAAGAAGCCATGCGCTTAAAAGTGACAGGGATTGCTTTAAAAGATGAAAGTGACGTGCTAGAAATAAGTCAGCAGACAGCTATAGATTGATCTAAAACAAACAAACAAACAAACAAATAGCTGACTTGAAAACAACACTTCATTTTAAATGCTGTTGTCTTTGAATCGACATAGGGTTCACCAGCGATAGCAATACCAGCCCCGTCTAAGATTCAAACCAAGCCAGACTTCATTTGAACAAAAGTTAATCCTATACAAGTTGTGAACGAATTGTAAAAAAAGTGTTGCTAAATAGTAGTTAATTGATTAATAATTAGTGCATTAACAATTAGTTTTGTTAATCAACAAATCATTTAGTTGATTTGGCCAAATTAAAATTATTATTCTTAGGAGAAGCAACATGCGTAAATATCAGGGATTGATGTTGAATAAAATCATGCCAGTGGCATTGATTGCAGGTTTAGCAAGTTTATTGTTAAGTTTTGGCGCGCAGGCAGAAGAGTCACTGTATAACCGTTTAGGCGGCACCTATAACATTGCTTCAACCGTAGACCACTTAGTAGATAAAATTTATGTAAATCAAGGTTTGAATGCTAACCCAAAATTAAAAGCAGTGCACGATAGACCAAGCACCAAAGCAGGTTTTAAAGTGATGCTAACAAACTGGGTTGTACAAGAAACAGGCGGGCCAAAAATTTATACACCTGACGCATTTGGTCGTGGTAAGACTATGAAAGATAGCCATCCACATTTGAACATTTCAAATCGTGAGTTCAACATTATTTTAACAGAGGCCTTAGAAACATTTTACGCATTTAATGTGCCAGATCACGAAATTAGCCAATTGATGGGCAGCTTAGAAAGCTATCGTCCAGTTATCGTTACTGCTGAAAAACCAGTGGCAGAGCCAGTAAGAAAATAAGCCAGTCAATTTTAAGCAGTTTAATATTAAAAAACCACGGTGCTTAAATGCTATCGTGGTTTTTTTTATGCGTAATTGATTGGTGAAACTAATATAGATTAAGCTGCTGTTTTAATATCAATTGGTACATTAGCATGCATGGTTTCAACCAATTTATGCAATGAATGTTTTAATTGTTCAAATTCATCAGGCGGCAAGCCGGTTTGGCATGCAACACTCTTTTGAATATTAGCAACTTCGTCTTGTAGGTCATGGCCTTTATTTGTCAGCGATATTTCTACCACGCGCTCATCAGCTTTATTGCGATTGCGCGATAAAAATCCAGCCATTTCTAAACGTTTTAAAATGGGCGTTAAACTGGCAGAATCTAAATCTAAGCGTTCGGCAACGTTTTTTACAGTGAGCTTGTTATTTTCCCAAAGTGCTAACATCACCAAATATTGCGTATAAGTGATGCCTGTATTTTCTAGCGCACTGCGATAGGCACGAGTGAGCGCGTGAGTGGCAGAATACAAAGCAAAACATAATTGATTATCTAATTTTAAGTTTTCGTATTTCATAATTTATAGCTAAGATTAATTAGTAATATATTACACAAATTATTTGTAAAGTTATGCATTTTTAGTATTTTAAAACTATTAATATTTTTTAATGCTATATGTTTACAGAGCAGTTTAGCTACTTTAATTGACTAAGTTCTAACTGTTTTAACCTAGGATTAAGTTTGGCTGTTGCTGCCACTACGCCCAATGTCATCAATCCACCAAAAACTACCGAAGGCACTAAGCCCATTAGGCGCGCCGCCACGCCAGATTCAAATGCGCCAAGCTCATTGGACGAGCCAATAAAAATGCCATTGATGGCAGAAACGCGACCACGCATGCCGTCTGGCGTGGCCAACTGCATGATGGTAGTGCGTAACACCACCGATACACCATCAAATGCGCCAGAGAGGAATAAAAATAAGCCAGCTAGCCAATAACTTTGGCTTAATCCAAAACAAATCATGCAGGCGCCAAAGCCAGCCACCGCCCACAATAAGTAGCGACCCGCATGCTGATTAATGGGCTGGCGCGCTAAATAAATGCCTACACCCATGGCGCCAACCGCAGGTGCAGCACGTAGCAAACCTAAACTTTCCGGACCAAGGTGGTATATGTCATTAATAAATGCTGGCAACATGGCCACTGCACCACCGAGCAGCACGGCAAACATATCCAGCATTTGCGCACCAAATAAAATCTGGTTATTCCACACAAATTTTAAACCTTGGCCAATGCTAGCGAATACTGGAGCGGTTTCAGCAGTTGGAGGCTGTTTTATGCGCAGAGATAATAGCGCGAGCATGGCGCCAATGCACATCAGTGCAGAAAACAAGTAAGAGGTGGTGGTGCTGGCAAAGCCCACCAGCAAGCCACCTATTGCTGGCCCTGCAACGAGCCCGATTTGAAAAGTAGAGCTACCGATGCCAGCCGCTTTGGCGTAGCTTTCGCGCGGTACGATAATCGCCATTAACGCGCTATAGCTGGGCGCAATAAAGGCGCGCGCCAAGCCAGTAAAGCCAATGCTGGCGTATATCCAAAACACGGTGTAGCCCTCAATATAACCAGCAGAAATAGCGGCTAAGCCAAATGCAACCAAACATAATAATAAGGCCGCCAACACGCCAAACCAGCGCCTAGAGTAATGATCGATGCAATAGCCAGCAAACAGTGCACTAGCAAAATAGGGCAGCACCTCAGCCAAGCCAATTAATCCTAATGATAACGGGTCGCGCGTAATTTGATAAATGTGCCAGCTCACCGCTAGCGTCATGGATTGGTAGGCCAGCACCATAAATATACGGTAGGTAAGCAGCTTAGTTAATGCAAACTGTTTTTGTGTAAATAATTTTTTCATTCTATTTGTGTTGTATTTAGTGCTTGAGTTGAATATTTGTATTGTAAATAGCGTTATTTATCTAGGCGGCACGCGCCACAAGTACCAGCTGGCCACGGTGCGATATGGCGACCACGTTTTGCCGATTTCTGCTAATTGTTTGGGTTTTGGCGCAATACTTAATTTTTTAAGGCGCGTATAACCCGCCACTACTGCAAAGTCATCTATAGGCAGAATATCCATGCGGCCTAACGTAAAAATCAACATCATTTCAACTGTCCATTGGCCGATGCCTTTTAACGTAATTAGGCGTTCAATCAGTGCCTCGTTACTCATGGCGTCAGCGTCTTTGCGCGAAGGCACAAGTCCGTTCAAGCTGGCTTGCGCAATGCCTTGGATTGTTTCAATTTTTCTGCCAGAAAAGCCGCAAGCGCGTAAATCGTCAACGTTTGCAGCAACAAGTTGCTGAGGCTGTGGAAAATCACCAAACAAATTTTTGAAACGCGCAAAAATGGCATCGCCTGCTTTACCATGTAATTGCTGATAAGCCACCGCTTGCACCAAGGCTTCATAAGGGCTAAGGCTGGGCTCGGTTTCAGCAGCGAGTGTACAGTCGCCTACTGTATGAATGAGCTGTGCCCAATCCGCATCAATATTGCTTAAAAATTGAACTGCATCGGCGTAAACTGCGTGATTGGATATGAGGTGATTAGACATAAAGCATCATTATAAATGGATTTATTCGAAAACGATTTAATCAATAGCACGCCCGAGCAACATGTGCATATTGCCGATGGCGCCATGTTATTTCGCAGCTTTGCCTTGCAAAATGAAGTGCAGTTGTTGGCTAATTTAAATTGCATCTTAGAAAATTCTCCCCTGCGCAACATGACGACTCCAGGTGGATTAACCATGTCAGTTGCCATGACCAATTGTGGCGACTTAGGTTGGGTGTCAGACCGAAAAGGCTACAGATATAGTGCGCTAGATCCTAATATTCAAGCGCCTTGGCAGCCCATGCCCGCAAGTTTTTTGGTGTTGGCAAGCGCTGCCGCTACACTAGCGGGTTATGCCAATTTTGTGCCAGATGCTTGCTTGATTAACCAATACCTACCGACTGCACGCATGAGTTTGCACCAAGATAAAGATGAGCAAGATTTTAACCAGCCCATCGTTTCAGTGTCTCTAGGTGTACCAGCCACATTCTTATTTGGTGGTGCAAAACGCTCTGATAAACCCAGCAAAATTTTGCTACAGCATGGTGATGTGATTGTATGGGGAGGTAAATCACGCTTAAATTATCACGGAATAACGCCTCTGCGAACTAGTATCCATGCGGCTTTTGGGGCATGTCGTTTTAACCTTACGTTTAGAAAAGCAGCTTAGTTAGTCAACTTATAGTTTTAACGCTGCTTTTATGCGCTTTAAGGTTTGCGTAACGATGTTGCCGTCCAGCTGATAATGTTTATGCAATGGTTCCAACACTTGCCAGCTGGCTTTTAAGCCTGCAGGAAAAGTCACTAAATCGCCCTTGCCAAAACTGACAGGCGAGCCGCCAGTTGGAGTGATAATACAACTACCTTCTAAAATATAGGCAATTTCCTGCTCAGGAAAGCACCAATCAAACGTTGAAACTTCTTTTTTCCAGGTTGGCCATTTTGTCACGCCTAAAGCGTCTAATTTATTTTGGTTGAGGGTTTTTTCTACGGTAATTTGGTTAACTGCAACTTGTTTCATGGACATCCTTTTAGGCGATATATTTTTAATAGGCGCATATTTTAGCGTATCGCAGCCTTCAGTAGTAAAATGCAATTTTGATATTGAGCGGGTGAAAATGCGCGTTAATTTAGATGAGGCTATTATCAAGCTGCAAAACGGTGAGGTGGTGGCGATACCGACTGAGACTGTTTACGGCTTAGCGGCAGATGCCAGTAATGATAACGCTTTGCGTCAAATTTATGCGATTAAACAACGGCCTGCTGATAATCCACTCATTGTACACATAGCCGATGTTAACCAAGTTGACGATTGGGCGGCCGAGTTTTCGCCACTGGCACAAAAGTTGGCACACGCATTTTGGCCAGGCCCGTTTACGTTAGTGTTGCCCGCTAAGCCGCATGTGTCGAATATTTTGCGTGGCAACCAATCTACTGTCGCATTGCGAGTGCCGAATCACGAGTTGACTTTACAGCTACTTAAACAAAGTGGCTTAGCCTTGGCAGCACCTTCGGCCAATAAATTTACCCAGCTTAGCCCCACTACAGCGGCACATGTGACTGCTAGCTTAGGTGATGCAGTTGCAGTGTTAGATGGCGGCGCTTGTGAAGTGGGGATAGAATCTACCATTGTTGCCGTACAAGGTGAAAACTGGCAACTACTGCGCCTTGGCATGCTGCCAGAAGCCAATATCCATGGGGTTGCTGGGTGCGCTGCTACAAAGACCGCGCAAGCCATCAAAGCGCCGGGGCAACATGCACTGCACTATTCGCCACGCACACCCATACAATTATTTACTTCCCGCGCAGATTTGATTTCGCATGCTAATACACATACCAATCTCCGCACAGCCGCGCTGCTATTGGGCGCTGGCGCAGTACCAAATTGTACTTATTTTGAGCTCAACAATAACGCCAACGACGTTGCGCAAAAGCTCTACGAAACACTACATACAATGGATGCGCTAAATGCTGAAGAATTACTCATAGAAACACCGCCCAACGCACCAGAATGGCTGGCGATTTTAGACAGATTGACGCGTGCAGCACATGCAGAATAAAGCTATCGTTTAATGTTGAGTTTAAGCTTGTTTTTATGCAAAAAAGAGCGTAAATTTGAATTATAACTATATTAATTATAGGTAAATTTCTAGGCAAATTTGGAGTTTAATATGCCAGACAATAAATATGGCTTAGGCAGCAGCAAGGTGGCGACTGAGCACCACGAATCGCACCACAAAACGGCAGCAATTCATCCTACAAACTGTAAGTTTTGCAATAGCACAAACTTAACTTTAAGCCCCACCATGCACGACCATCTATGCAACGATTGTGGTGAATGGCAAAACGATGTGCCGCAAGGATACTCGACAGGTCGCGCCCCAGATTACTAACTTAGACTAAAATTTTTAACATTATGAGAAGGGTATGGCTCGCTATGTTGATGGATTTGTGATTCCAGTGCCGTCTGCGAGTATTGATGACTACCGTGTAGTGGCAGAAAAAGCGGCGAAGATATGGAAAGAGCACGGCGCCCTAGATTATTGGGAATGCGTTGGGGACGATATGGTAGCTGATGGCGCAATGTCTTTTACTCAGCTTGCAAATCTTAAACCAGATGAAACAGTGATATTTTCATGGGTGGTGTTTGCATCACGTGAAGCGAGAGATGCAGCCAACGCAAAAATATTTGCAGATCCGCGCATGAGTGAGATGATGGATTCAACCAATCAAATTTTTGATTGTAAACGCATGGCCTATGGTGGATTTAAACAATTAGTGCATGCTTGACCTGCATTGCTATTTTTTTAGCGCTTCGGCAAACTCAACATCTAAATCCAAATCAATTGCTTTCAGTGCCACACGGGTTTTTTCTACTTCTTCACTTTTTCCTGCACGGTTAGCCATTAAGCCTAATTCAATCAGCGTTGCACCATGATGCGGCTGCAAAGCCAATACTTTGTTAAAGTAAGTAAGGGCTTGATTTGCATTTCCTAAACGTTCTTCGGCAATACCCGCGTAGAATAAGGCTTCTGGGCTAATGGGTTCTTTCAATATCCATTGTTGCGCTACTACTTTTAGCTCATCCCATTTATCATTTTGATAGGGTAATACCACGCGCATAAAAAATGGCCGCTCGGTGTCGGGCGCATCCCAAAATGGTGTGCCGCCCGATGCCAGCGATGCGGTCTCTGGCGCATCTAGCAAAGCTTTAACCCATTTAACCGGGATATTGTAAAAATACGCGCCACGGCCTGGACTTTTAAAAGTACTGATTGCGATGAGTTTGCCCTCTGCATCAAATACCGGACTACCACTGGCACCCATGACAAACGAGGCATCTGTGCGTACTACATGACTGTCGTCTAATGGGTATAAGGCCTTAATTTTTCCCACGGTAGATTGTGGTTTTGGCGGGCCACCAGGGAAGCCGATAGAGAATATTGGCTGTTCATATTTTAAGTTTTCTGAATCGCCTAGTTCAACAGGCTTTAACTCTAAAAACTGAAAGCGCAAAATACATAAATCATGCTTCCAATCTGCGCGCATCGCTTCTGGTGTGTAACTTTCGCCAAATTTGGTGATTTTTACGCCGCGTGCATTGGCCAACACATGGCAATTGGTAGCTACAAGGTCTTTACCCACCACCACGCCCGTACCCACTCCATGCCCACCAGATTGCGTGGTGACATGCACTTTAGTGACGGAGCCCTTAAGCTTATAAGCCATGTCTGCGACAGATTCTGCAGCAACAGTTTGTGCAAATGCCAGCACCAATGTAAAAGCTAGGAGGTTGAAGAATGTACGCATAACAAACTCACTTTATGAATAAACGCTAATTTTAAGCATACAACAATATTGTCAAAATTAATGGATTAATTGTGTGACTTTACGCGCAAAGCAAGTAAAATAATGCCTTTGTAAAAGTAGAATTTTAGTCTTTATGTTAGTTCAATTATGTTAACTCAATTGCAGGTTGCCGATATCAATACGCCTACTGGGCTAATGCGCACCTATATTCATCGGCCAACGCACCACAAAAAAGCACCAGCTATTTTGTTTTATTCTGAAATTTTTCAGCAAACAGGTCCTATTGCCCGCGCCGCTGCTTACATGGCGGGTCATGGCTACGCAGTGCTGGTGCCAGAAGTGTTTCACGAGCTCAACCCAATTGGCACCGTATTAGGATATGACGACGCCGGCCGCGAAAAGGGCAATGCCGACAAAGCCGCCAAAGATGTACAAGGTTACGATACAGATAATCGCGCCATGATTGATTTTTTAAACACGCAAGATTGGCATAACGGTAATTTAGGCGCCATGGGTTTTTGTATCGGTGGGCATTTGGCGTTTCGTGCAGCCTTGCAACCAGAGGTAAAAGCCACCGCTTGTTTTTATGCCACCGACCTCCATATCAATAATATTCCTAATCAACCGAATCAACATAGCATGGATAGACTTGCCGATATTAAAGGCGAGTTGATGATGATTTGGGGCAAGCAAGATAATCATATTCCCGCTACAGGGCGTCAAGTAGTTCACGAAAAGCTTGCTGCCGCAAATTTAAATTACACTTGGCATGAGTTTAACGCCCAACACGCTTTTATGCGCGATGAAGACCCGCGTTACGATGCCGAGTTGGCAACAGTGGGTTACCAAATGACTATGCAAATGTTTGCCAGAAGCCTTTAATAAAAGCTTTGTAATTAGGATTTTGAAGTTAAGATTTGTAGCCAAAATAAACACATACAAAAACTAGTATTAAATGCTGTATTAGTAAGTTTAGTAGTAAAAGTAGCTAAGCAATAAGCGAAGCGCATGCCACAAGCAGGTACTTCAAATTTATTTAAATTACCCATTTAAGAGAACCGAGATAGAGAACAAAATGACCACAAAAAATGCTGATATTGGCCTAGTTGGCCTTGCTGTAATGGGCCAAAACCTAGCCTTAAATATTGCCGACCATGGCTATACCATTGCGGTTTATAACCGTGACCCTAAAAAAATGACCAACTTTATTAAAGAATGCCAAGCCAACGAGCCTTCACATGCCAACGTGGTTGGGCATGCTGATTTAGCCTCTTTTGTGCTCAGCATTAAACGCCCGCGTAAAATTATTTTGCTGGTTAAAGCAGGTAGCGCAACAGACGTCACCATTAACGCGCTGCTGCCATTTTTAGAGCAAGGCGATATTATTATTGACGGCGGTAACTCGTTGTGGATCGATACCATCCGCCGCGAAAAAGAGCTGGCTGTAAAAGGTATTGATTTTATTGGCTCTGGCGTATCTGGCGGCGAAACTGGTGCACGTTTTGGTCCAAGTTTAATGCCATCTGGCACACGTAAAGCATGGGCTTCGTTAGAGCCTATTTGGCGCGATATTGCTGCCAAAGTAGACCCAGTAACAGGCGAGCCTATGGAAGGCGGCACGCCAGGCAAGCCAGTTGAAGGTGGTTTTTCATGTGCCGAATACATTGGCCCAGACGGTGCCGGCCATTATGTAAAAATGGTGCATAACGGTATTGAATACATTGATATGCAGCTGATTTGCGAAGCCTATTGGTTGATGAAAAACTTGTTGGGTATGCCTGCGGATGAAATTGGTAAAGTATTTGCCGATTGGAACAAAGGCGAATTATCCAGTTTTTTAATCGAAATTACAGCGGACATTCTGCAACAAAAAGACCCAATGACCAAAGGCTTTTTGGTCGATCAAATCTTAGATACTGCCGGCCAAAAAGGCACTGGCCAATGGACAGCAGCGAATGCACTAGAGCTCGGCTCACCTGCAAATGCAATTGCAGCGGCCGTGTATGCACGTGCGCTTTCAAGCTTAAAAGAAGAGCGCGTAGAGGCTAGCAAAATCTTAAAGGGCCCAGCTATTAAACATGAGACAGATAAAAAAGCCATTATTGATGCCATTAAAAATGCACTCTATTGCAGCAAAATTTGCGCGTATGCACAAGGCTTTCAGTTAATTGATAAAGCGCAAGTAGCTTATAACTGGAAATTGAATTTTGG
>JANMBK010000001.1:0-2598 GCA_031360365.1 Methylophilaceae bacterium | reverse complement strand
GCGACCGCCTTTTTCTGCAACTAAAATATCACCTAAATACAGCTCCATTTTATTCACGTCTAAGTCATCAATCCCCGCATAACCAACGGCGGCGAGGATACGGCCTAGATTTGGGTCGGACGCAAAAAATGCAGTTTTAATCAAGGGTGAATGTGCAATGGCGTAAGCCACTTTGCGGCACTCTGATTCCGTTTTTCCACCTTCTACACGCACTGTCATAAATTTGGTGGCACCTTCACCATCCCGTACAATGGCCTGTGCTAATTCGACAGCAACTTCTGTTAACGCGTTACGAATTACTTCAAATTCTGCACTATCTTCTGCTATTTGCGCATTATTGACTTTGCCTGTCGCCATCAAAATTAAGCTGTCGTTGGTACTGGTGTCACCATCTACCGTAATGCAGTTGAATGATTTATTGACCGCATATTGAATTATACTTTCCAGCGCCGTTTGGCTAATGGCAGCATCGGTGCCAATGTAGCCCAGCATGGTGGCCATGTTGGGATGTATCATGCCACTGCCCTTACTGATGCCCGTGATGGTAACTTTTTTACCATCAATGGTGATTTGCTTGCTCACGCCTTTTGCCACAATATCAGTGGTCATAATTGCTTCGGCGGCATTCAGCCAATTGTCTTCTTTTAAATTGGCAATCGCCGCTGGCATACCCGCAATCACTTTATCCACTGGCAATGGTTCTAAAATAACGCCTGTAGAAAATGGCAGCACTTGATTTTTACTTACCCCAAGCAACCCTGCAAGGGCTGCACAGCTTTGTTTGGCGCGGTTTAAGCCATCTTCACCTGTACCAGCGTTGGCACAACCAGTGTTCACTAGTAATGCACGAATGCCAGCCTGACTAATATTACTTTCGGCTAAATATTGTTTGCACAAAATAACAGGTGCGGCGCAGAACCGATTGAGCGTAAACACGCCAGCCACCGTTGTGCCCTCGGCTAGTTTAATTACCAGCACATCTTTACGATTAGGTTTACGTACGTGCGCTTCGGCAAAGCCTAATTGTATGCCGCTGACAGGCAATAGGGATGCGGCTTGTGGGGCAGTTAATTTAACAGGCATTTATCAATCCTTTTGTTTTTTATTTTTAAGCGCGACGCCAAGTCGTGCCTTGCGGCGTGTCTTCCAGAATAATGCCTTTGTTAACTAAGTCTTTACGAATGATGTCCGCCTCCGCAAAATTTTTGACTTTTTTGGCTTCTACTCTTTTCTCAATTAACAACTTTATTGAATCATCCGTGTAAGTGGCTACGCCAGAAGCGCTTCCACTGCTACCAGTTCTACTGGCGCCAATACCTGTCCTAATGTCAACCTGTAAAAAAGTATTCGCGTCACGCTGTAACAAGCCAACTACGGCACCCAAATATTTCAGCAAACTCGCGACTTCAGCCGACTTGGTTTTATTCAGTTCATTGGCCAAATCAAACAACACCGCCACTGCCTCTGGTGTATTAAAATCGTCATCCATCGCAGCTTTAAATCGTGCGGCTTGTGGTTGAGTCCAATCAATTGTGTTAGCACTTACTTCGTGGCCACGCAAGGCAGTATATAGTCTTGTCAGTGAGGCTTTGGCATCATCTAAATGTTGGTCACTATAATTTAACGGGCTGCGGTAATGTGCACGCAGAATGAAAAAACGCACCACTTCGGCATCGTATTTTTCCAGCACCGTTCTAATAGTAAAAAAGTTGCCGAGTGATTTCGACATTTTTTCTTCATCCACTCTTACAAAGCCGTTATGCATCCATGTGTTGGCCATTTGGCAGTTATGTGTCGCTTCAGATTGCGCAATTTCGTTTTCGTGATGCGGAAACTGCAAATCTTGGCCACCCCCATGTATATCAAAATGCGCACCCAAATGATGCGCACTCATCACAGAGCATTCAATGTGCCAGCCTGGCCGGCCCTTACCGCCATTAGGTCCGTTAAATGGCGAATCCCAGCTTGGCTCATATGGCTTTACCGATTTCCACAGCACAAAGTCCATCGGGTCTTTTTTATGCGAATCAACTTCCACCCGTTCGCCGGCGCGTAAGTCATCTAGCGATTTTCCTGAAAGTTTGCCGTAACCCGCAAAGCTGCGCACGCTGTAAAACACATCACCATTAGCGGCGATATAAGCGTGGCCTTTTTCGATTAACTGAGAAATCATCGCAATCATGCCATCAATATGCTGGGTGGCGCGTGGCTGAAAAGCTGGTGGCTCAATGCCCAGCTTGGCAAAATCTTCATCCATCGCATCAATAAACTTTTGTGTAAGCTTTTTTATTTTTTCTTTTTCTTCAAGATTTTTATATTCTTCAACTTCATTGGCACGTTTGATAATTTTGTCGTCAATATCGGTAATATTTCGCACATAAATGACTTCATAACCACTGGTGCGAAACCAGCGCGACACCATATCAAAAACCACCATCACACGGGCATGTCCAAGATGGCAGAAGTCATACACCGTCATGCCGCACACATACATGCTTACTTTATTGGCTTCTATGGGGGTGAATATTTGCTTATCGCGGCTTAAAGAGTTGTAAATTTTTAACATTTGCGCATTATAACGAGCTTAAACCGAACAAA
>JANMBK010000280.1:0-4716 GCA_031360365.1 Methylophilaceae bacterium | reverse complement strand
GTTGATTTTGGTGCCGCGGTTGATAGTGCCGCTATCTGCTTCAATATCACCCAAAATGAGATTTAACAGGGTAGTTTTGCCAATGCCGTTGGCGCCGAGCAAGCCAATTTTATCGCCACGCAAAATGCGCGTACTAAAGTTGTTAATCAGTTTTTTGTCGCCATAACTTTTTGACACATTTTCCAGCTCGGCCACCAGTTTGCCGCTACGCTCGCCAGCATCTAGGTTTAGCTTCACATTGCCTTGGCGTTCGCGTCTGGCAGCACGTTCTAGGCGTAGCGATTCTAGCCTCCGCACACGCCCTTCGTTGCGGGTGCGACGTGCTTTAATACCTTGGCGAATCCACACTTCTTCTTGCGCAAGCACTTTGTCAAACTTGGCGGCATGGGTTTCTTCTACTGCTACCAACTCTTCTTTTTTAATTTGATAATCGGCAAAATTACCGACAAAGTCAGTCAAAATGCCGCGATCTAACTCAGTAATGCGGGTGGCGAGACGATTTAAAAAGCGCCTATCATGGGTAATAAAAAGCACGCAGCCG
This sequence comes from Methylophilaceae bacterium, assembly GCA_031360365.1. Classification (GTDB taxonomy): domain Bacteria; phylum Pseudomonadota; class Gammaproteobacteria; order Burkholderiales; family Methylophilaceae; genus Methylotenera_A. Next base: position 4,175 of record JANMBK010000280.1, on the reverse strand, counting down.
CTAAAGCTGAGTAATAACTCTTCTAGCCACTCAATTGCTTCTAAGTCGAGGTGATTGGTTGGTTCATCCAGCAATAACACTTCAGGCTCGGCCACTAGCGCGCGGCCCAAAGCAACTCTTTTTCGCCAACCGCCAGACAGCGTTGAAACTAACGCATCGGCATCCAGCTTGAGTCGTGTCAACACCGTTTCCACTCGGCTTTGCGCTGCCCAGCCATTTTGCACATCTAGCTCGTGTTGCAAATGCTGCATTTTTTCCATCAGCGCTTCAATATCCGCGTCTGGCATGCCCATGTCATGTGTTACTTGGTGATAATCAATAATAATTTGTTGCAACGCGCCCAAGCCCTCGGCCACTGCTTCGAAAACAGTATGCGTGGTGTCTAGCTCGGGTTCTTGCGGCACATAGACAATACGCGCGTTGCTGGCGCGCCACACGTTGCCATCGTCTAACTTAATGGTGCCAGCAATGGCTTTAAGCAAGCTAGATTTTCCCGCGCCGTTACGGCCAATCAAGCCCACACGCTCGCCCGCGTCTAATTGAAAAGATGCATGATCGAGCAGAGCGTGATGACCAAAAGCGAGTGAGGCGTTATCAAGGGTGATGAAAGGCATGATAAAAGTGCTAACAAAATGGAGCCAGTATTATAGGCGAGTTACATGCAAAACACTTATAAAAATATCTTTTCTACCTTTGTCTTAATTAAAGTAGGTTTCATTTAACAAAGGTTACTCTGCTAGGCTTTTATTCTTATGACATTAATACACTGAAATTTTAATAGCACTTAAAAAACGATCATGTATGTTATCTAGCGAACAGATTAAGGCTTAATTTATTGGTAGCTTTCACTTTAAATTAATTGGTTACTTTAATTGGTTTATTGACTAGCAAATTTGGGACTAAATTATCTTTGATGACACTATAAATTTTTTTTAGGCATTTATTGAAGTCGCAATAAATAGATCAAGAAAGTTCTAGATTTTTAACACTTTATGTAATTAATCTTTGGTTTAATGAAAGGAAAAAAATGAATTATGTAGATGGTTTTGTATTAGCAGTACCCACTAACCATAAAGAAGCTTACAAAGCGTGTGCAGAAAAAGCTGCAATCGTTTTTAAAGAATATGGTGCCCTATCAGCCATTGAATGTTGGGGCGACGATGTGCCAGCAGGCAAGCTCACCTCGTTTCCTATGGCGGTGCAATGCCAGCCAGATGAAACCGTGGTGTTTTCGTGGATTATTTGGCCATCACGCCAAGTGCGTGATGAAGCGCAAAAAAAAGTCATGGCAGACCCGCGTATGCAACCAGACGCAAACCCAATGCCTTTCGACGGTAAACGCATGATTTTTGGTGGGTTTCAAATAATTGTAGAAAGTTAAATTTTTAACATTCATTCAATCACTCTTATCAAGAGGATCAACAATGCCAACACTCAATCCTAATATTACGTTTAAAGGCAATTGTGAAAAAGCCTTTGATTTTTACCAAACCATTTTTGGCGGGGAGATGTCGCCAAAAATGCGTTATGGCGATTATAAACTGCCAGACATGCCAGTGCCAGATTCAGCCAAACATTTAATCATGCATGTTTCGCTACCGATTGGTGAATCGATATTAATGGGCGGCGACGTGCTAGAAAATTCACCATACCCTACAACTTTTGGTAATAATTTTACGATAAACATTGGCACCAAAAGTAAAGAGGAGGCCGACACTTTGTTTAACGGACTTTCAAAAGGTGGAAAAATAATGATGCCAATGGACATTGCGTTTTGGGGCGATTATTTTGGCATGCTTACTGACCAATTTTGTATTCAATGGCAGGTGCTTTGTGATGCAAAACTGCTTAATTGATGTAATTATTATCGTGTCTGACCCTATTTATAAAATTTTCAAAAACACGAATTAACAGTTTTAATCCAAACCCTCGAAAGGACTAGCGATGACCAAAAACACAATTTGCCTTTGGTACGACAAAGATGCCGAGGCCGCTGCGCACTTTTATGCCAAGACCTTTCCAGACAGTGCAGTCGGGGCTGTTCACCACGCTCCAAGCGACAACCCAGGCGGCAAGAAGGGTGATGTCATGACAGTTGAGTTCACTGTCGCTGGCGTCGCCTGTCTCGGCCTCAATGGCGGTTCGATCTTCAAGCAGAGCGAAGCATTCTCTTTTCAGATAGCAACGGAAGACCAAGACGAAACCGACCGCTACTGGAACGCAATCGTCGGCAATGGCGGGCAGGAAAGTGAGTGCGGCTGGTGCAAAGACCGGTGGGGCTTGTCATGGCAGATTACTCCTCGTGTGTTGACCGAGGCGCTTGCCGCTGGCGGTGAAGAAGCGCGGCGTGCATTTGACGTCATGATGGGTATGAAGAAGATCGACGTCGCCGCAATAGAGGCGGCACGGCTGGGTCGAAACCTATAATTAAGGGAGAAAGCACATGAAATATAAAGGTAGTTGTCATTGTGGCAAGGTTGCCTTTGAAGTCGAAGGCGATATTACCGAAGCAATCTCCTGCAATTGTTCAATCTGCTCACGCAAAGGGTCGCTTTTGTGGTTTGTGCCACGCAACAAGCTGATATTACTCACGCCAGAACAGGATGCAAGCACCTACCTATTCAACAAGCATGTTATCAAGCATCGGTTCTGTGCAAACTGCGGTATTCACCCGTATGGGGAAGGCAATGATGCTAGCGGTAATCTTACGGCTGCGGTCAACATCCGGTGCCTTGAAGACTTCAATCTGTCGTCCGTTTCTGTAAAACAGTTTGATGGACGCTCTGCTTGAATCAGATGCGGCGATAGCAAGCCTTCAGGTTAAAGCATCCGTTAAAAAAAAGAGCATGAAAATGAGGAAATTAAAATTACAAATGCAGATGACACTAGACAGTTTTGTGGCAGGGCCGAGCGGTGAATTGGACTGGATAATGTCGGGGCAATTACACGGTGAATTGGGAAATCTCGTTAACGAATTAATCGATTCATCTGACACGATTTTAATGGGTAGAAAAATGACCGATGAATATATTAATTACTGGACAAAAGTGCTGGAAAATCCAGAAAGCCCTGAATATGCGTTCGCCAAAAAAATGGTTGATACTCCGAAAGTTGTTTTTACAAAAACACTAATTGAATCGGCTTGGGCAAATACGGTGCTGGCAAAAGGCGATATTGTAGAAGAAGTGAATCGCCTTAAAAATCAAACAGGAAAAGACATTCTCGTCTATGGCGGTGCAGATTTTGTGTCGTCTTTGATTAAGGAAAATCTGATTGACGAATACATTTTTTTCATCAACCCGACGGCAATTGGTCGCGGCTTGACGATATTCGGCAAATTGGAAGATAAAAGCTCAAGTCTGAAACTGAGCCATTCGCAATCCTACAACTGTGGTATTGTGGTCAACACTTATCTCAAATAACTGACGGCGGATATCGCTGCGGCGATAGCAATACGCTTACTTTAAGATAGGGTCAGACACGATAAATTTTCTAGAAATAACGGTGTCTGACCCCATTTGTTTACCTCTGAATCGATGCGGATTAGCCTGCAGCAAGGTACTCAGCGCGTAATTGATATTTTGCAGGTTTGTCTGCAAGAAGGCATTGATGCGGGTGATTTTCTGCATAATGAATCAGCCGAAACAGTTGCCAAAGAGCTTTATTGCATGTGGTTAGGCGCAACCTTGATTACTAAAGTGCAACACACGCGGGATGCGCTTGAGTGCGCTATGCGGTCGACTGAAAAACGCTTGAATTTTCAAACAGCAGTTATTCAATCCCATTAATTATTCACAACTAAAATTTACCAGATTAAATAAATGATATAAACACATACGCTGCAGACCTCATGGATATTGGCTCGCAGGGCATTGTTTTATTCTCGATAGTGTTTGCAATTTAATGCCGACGTTGTAAGGTGATGGTTAAGCTCAAGCAATTGAAGGTTATGGCTGAATTAATGGTGTCTGACCCCATTTATTTGATGGATTCACTATGTAAAGCATTAAAACCAGTGCTCTGCAGGCCGCATGGATACAAGGTGAATCAAACTCATTAAGTGAGTTTGAGAGAGGGTGCCTTGGGGTATTGGTTGGTAGGGCAGTCGTTTTAATATGCTATATGCTTTAAAACTAACGCAAGGCGTGATACTTCAAATCCGCTAGCTCAACAAT
>JANMBK010000269.1:0-8357 GCA_031360365.1 Methylophilaceae bacterium | reverse complement strand
AGCGCATTTTTCAGTTGCTCATACATAATGCGCTCGTGCGCGGCGTGCATGTCAATCACCACCAAGCCAGCGGCGTTTTGCGCGAGAATATACACACCGTGAATTTGTGCAACTGCAAAACCTAACGGAAAATCTACTACTGCTTTAGCTTGCGCATTCTCATCAAACTCGTCTGCATAACACACTGGGCTTGCAAACTGGGGAGCTGTTTGATTGTTTGAGTCAAACATGGCTTGATAAAATGCGAATGGTTGATTGGCATTTAAGTTGATTTGCGTTTGGTATTGAGGGTAATTAAGCGCATTGGCATATACCGCCGTAAATGGATTATGCGCGGCTTGGCTTGCGGTAACAGCATTAGAAACGCCTGTGGGCGTGGCCAAGGCTTTATGTAGCGCGTGATAAATAAAACGATGCACCGCTTGGCCATCACGAAACCGCACCTCAGTTTTGGCAGGGTGCACGTTCACATCCACTAAGTTTGGGTCTAGCGTTAAAAATAGCACATACGCAGGGTGGCGGTCGTGATGCAACACATCTTGGTAAGCTTGGCGAATAGCGTGGCTGAGCAATTTATCGCGCACAAATCGATTATTCACATACACATATTGCGTATCGCGGCTGTTGCGATTGTAAGTGGGTTTGGCGATAACGCCAGTGAGCTGCAAGCCTGCTGCCTCTTCACTAATAGCAATGCTTTCTGCCGCAAATTCTGCGCCTAATACCTCTGCAAAGCGCTTGTTTGGCTCTGCAGCTACATAGCGGCTAAGCGCGCGATTATTGTGTTGCAGCGTAAATGTCACATCTGGTCGAGATAGCGCAACGCGTTCAAACGCGGCTTCGCAATGGCCGAATTCGGTGGCTTCTTGCTTCAAAAATTTGCGTCGTGCAGGCGTGTTAAAGTATAAATCGTTCACCTCAACAATGGTGCCAGCATCTAAACCAACTGGCTCAAGCGGCGCTAACTCACTACCTTCTGAGGCAATGCGCCAAGCGTGTTTGGTATCGAGTGCGCGGCTGGAAATTTGTGTGCGTGAAACCGAAGCGATGCTCGCCAATGCCTCACCACGAAAACCTAAACTGGCAACCGCTTCTAAATCTTCTAAGGTGGCGATTTTGCTGGTGGCATGGCGGGTTAAAGCCATCGCCAAATCCTCTTGCGCAATGCCGCTGCCGTTATCGGTGACTTTTAATTGCTTTACACCACCTTGAATAAGTGACACTTGAATATCGCTAGCACCAGCATCTAGGCTGTTCTCCAGCAACTCTTTAAGCGCTGATGCAGGTCGCTCTACCACCTCGCCCGCAGCAATTTGGCTGATTAATTGATCGGGAAGTAAACGAATCGACATACTTTGTATTTTACCTGTTTTGCGCCACAATCTTGCACAATGCCTATAACTATTCAAGCCACAATTCCACCAAACGATTTTGCCAGCAGCTTTGGCAAAGCGCGCGCCATCAAACGTCATCATCATTTCTACCTTGGCCCAACTAACTCGGGCAAAACTTATCACGCGTTAAACACTTTAATGGCAGCTAAATCAGGTGTTTACTTAGCGCCTTTGCGTTTATTAGCGATGGAAGTGCGCGATAAATTGGTCGCCGCTGGTGTTCCGTGCAATTTAATTACGGGCGAGGAGCGCGACATGATGATTGGCGCGCAGCACACCGCCAGCACAATCGAGATGATGAACCCGAGTAAGCAAGTCGAGGTGGCGATTATCGATGAGATTCAAATGTTACAAGATCCAGACCGTGGCAGTGCTTGGACGGCCGCCCTGGTGGGCGTTCCTGCCAGGCAGGTGTTTGTGTGCGGCGCAAACTCAATCACTGCGCCTTGTTTGCAAGTACTAGACTATCTTAACGAGAGCTACGAAATCACTCAATTACAACGCATGACACCGCTATTGTTTGAAGAAGCCAGCCTATGCGGTAAACGTTATAGTAAACCCAAGCTAAAAAATCAGCTGCAAAAAGGTGATGCATTTATTGCCTTCAGCAGAAAGGATGTGCTAACGTTATCAGCACGCTTTCGGCAATGGGGTTACAGCGTAGCGAGCATTTACGGCGCGTTGTCGCCAGAGGTTCGCCGCCACGAATCAGAACGCTTTAGTAGAGGCCAAGCTGATATTTTAGTGGCAACTGACGCCATCGGGATGGGTTTAAACTTACCCATCCGCCGCGTGGTGTTCAGCGCCATTCATAAATTTGACGGCACTGCGTCCCGCCCATTAAACGCCACAGAAGTGCGCCAAATTGCAGGTCGCGCTGGCCGTTTTGGCATTTACGATACTGGTTTTGTGAATGTGCTAGAGGATGATGAGCGCATCCATATAGAACACATGCTGGCCACTGACGATACTGTAGATTTAAAAAAACTACCGATTGCGGCCAAATTCGGTGACATTGCAGCAATATCACAACAATTACACACAAATAAGTTATCTGAATGTTTGGATTATTTTGCACATAGGTTGCGTTTTGAACACAGCTTATTTGAGCTAAGTAATGTAGATGCGCAGCACAGCCAAGCCCTGCTGATAGACGAATTTGCACCCGACATGGCGCTGCAAGACAAGTTTATATTTGCTTGCGCACCTATTTCAATTAATGTGAATAGTGAAAAAGACTATTTTTTAATGTGCCTGCAAAGCTTGTATCTATTGGCTCCTAGAGCATTGCCGTCAACACCTGTTTGGCTTGATAGCAACTCTCTAAAACACATTATTCCTAAATACTTGGAAGCTGCCGAAAACTTAAGCCAAAATTTAAGCTTATATGCCTGGCTGAGTTATAAATTTCCACATATTTTTGTGGATGGCGACAAAGTGAGCGATTTCCGTCAAGCAATAAGCCGCTATATCACGCGCGCCCTGCTTGCCCAAGCTGGTTATGGGCAAACGACTAGAGAGGTTGACTTGAGTTATAAAAAATAAGTCTTAAGAGTTAAAAAGCCTACTTATTTTTTAAAGTTATTTGTTTTTTGCTAAAGCCGGATTGCTGGCAAAATATTTTTTAATGCCACTTAAAATTGAGTCCACCAATTTGTCTTGGTAAGCATCGTCATTCAGCTTTCTCTCTTCTTCTGGGTTGCTAATAAATGCCGTTTCTACCAATATCGACGGGATATCTGGGGATTTGAGTACTGCAAACCCTGCTTGCTCAACATGGTTTTTATGTAGCTTATTCACATCTGCGATATGCCCCAATACTGCTTTGCCCAGCTTTAAGCTGTCATTAATCGTCGCCGCATGCGATAAATCCAACAGCGTTTTTGCCAACACTGGATCTTTACCACCTAAACTGACACCGCCAATCAGGTCAGATTCGTTTTCCTTTTTGGCTAAATAACGCGCACTGGCACTGGTGGCGCCTTTTTCTGACAAGGCAAATACTGATGAGCCGCGCGCCGCAGGATTAGTAAAAGCATCGGCATGAATCGATATAAACAAATCTGCCTTAAATTTACGTGCTTTTACCACACGCGTGCCCAACGGCACAAAGTAATCGCCATCACGCGTCAGCATTGCGCGCATATTAGGTTCTGCATCAATTTTTGCTTTGAGTTTTTTTGCAATTTGCAAAGTAATCACTTTTTCGCGGCTGCCACTTGCGCCACGCGCACCTGGGTCTTCGCCGCCATGCCCTGCGTCTAGCGCAATGGTAATGAGACGATCATCCTCCTTGTTTTTGGAAGTATCTTTGCTAACCTCTTTACTAGCGTCTTTGTTCGGCTCTATTGGTTTAATGTCGGTTGGCAGTTCAGTGTTGGGTGGCAACTCTGCAGTTGGCTCTGCTGTAGATTCCGCAGGGGCATCTGTACTGGGTGGCAGCGGTTCTACAATGGGTTTTTGTGTGCTTGCCTCACTATTCTTTTTGTCTAACATGGCCATCAGCTCATCTTGCAGCGGGTAAATATCCAGCACCAGTCGATGTTTGTAATCACCTGCGGGCGCCAGTGCAAATAAATTAGATTTAACCTCGCCTTTTAAATCCACCGCAATGCGTACTATACCAAGCTTAAATTGACCGACGCGCACCTGCTTAATGTAAGGATCGCCCGCAATAATTTTGTCAGATAGTGTTTTTAATACGCTGGTCAGCTCGACATCTTCGATATCCAATACTAATCTATCAGGATTTTTTAATATCAACAGTTGATATTTAATTGGCGCGGTCGATTCCATAGCAATGCGCGTATATTCTTGCGCTGGCCACACGCGCGCTGCAGTAATGGTATTTAGTGCTTGTGCGCTTGAAGAGATAAGCAATACAGCTGTAAATAAAAGCTGGGTTAAAAATGTTTTAAACATTCAATTCCTAATTCAGAACCTGCAGAAAATTGAATTTGACGGCCAGTATTAAATAGCGAAAGCTGCACATGTATATCGGGCGTAGCTAGCACATGTTCAGCTTTTTCTGGCCACTCTATCATGCAAATGCTTTGCGGGTTAAAGTACTCTCTAAAGCCAGCAGCCTCCCATTCATCTTCACTTGTAAATCTATATAAATCAAAATGATAAAATGTATAATTAAAAACCTTATTAATTAAAATTTCGTATGATTCTACCAAAGTGTAGGTTGGGCTTTTTACTTTACCTGCGTGTCCCAAACCATGCAACACGCCACGTGTGAATGTGGTTTTGCCAGCACCTAAATCGCCATGCAAATACACAATGAGGCCATTGGATAGCCCAGATTTAATTACTTCAGCAAAGCGTCCACCACAAGCCAAAGTTGCCGCTTCGTCGCCTAATATAGATTCTTTAGAAGTTAATGTAATATCATTAGACATATGCAGTTATTAAACGACAACGACTATACAAGCCTGGCGGCCGACATCAAGCGCTGGGGGCGTGAGTTGGGTTTTGCCGAAATAGGCATTACCGATACTGATTTGAGTAGCGCTGAGACCGAACACCAAGCTTGGATTAATAAAGGCTTTCATGGTGACATGGATTATATGGCAAAACATGGGGTCAAGCGAACTAGGCCCGCAGATTTAGTGCCAAATACCATGCGTGTTATTACCGCGCGCCTAGATTATTTGCCACCTAAAGCTAAAGAAAGCTGGGAAGTGATTCAAGATGGTAAACAAGCGTTTGTTTCGCGCTATGCACTGGGCCGCGATTATCACAAAGTGATGCGGCAAAAGCTTCAGAAACTGTGCGACAAAATCGCTGAAAATATACCCGATTTTGAAAGTCGTGTGTTTACCGACAGCGCGCCAGTGCTAGAGGTGGCGCTAGCAGAAAAATCTGGCCTAGGTTGGCGCGGTAAGCACACTTTGTTGTTGAATAAAGATCATGGCTCTTGGTTTTTTTTGGGTGAAATTTATACCAATTTACCATTGCCAATTGACCAAAAAGCAGCCAATCATTGCGGCAGTTGCAGAGCCTGCATTGACATCTGTCCAACTAAAGCAATCACACAGCCATACGAAGTTGATGCGCGGCGTTGTATTTCTTATCTCACTATCGAGCTGAAAGGCGCAATTCCATTAGAGTTTAGGCCGTTAATCGGTAACCGCGTGTATGGCTGTGACGATTGCCAATTGGTGTGTCCGTGGAATAAATTTGCAGAAATTAGCCAAGAGGCCGACTTTAACGTGCGTAATGGCTTAGATGATATTAGCCTAGTAGAGTGTTTTGGCTGGAGCGAAGATGAATTTAATCACAAGTTGGCGGGTAGCGCCATTTACAGGATTGGTTACACGCAATGGCTACGCAATATTGCCGTGGGCTTGGGCAATGCGCCTAGTACGCCAGAAATTATAAACGCCTTAAAATTGAGAGTAAACGATAGTAACGAGCTTCTTAGGGAGCACGTAGAATGGGCACTGCAGCAGCATATCAGTTAGCTTATAGCCAGCATCGCCGCGCCCAGCATACCTGCAGTGTCTTCGGCGGTAGAAATATTGACTTGAATCTCACCACGCAAGGCGGGAATTAAATCGGCTTCAAATCGTGTCTTAAAGGCTTTTTGCATCAATGGCCAAGCAGCCGTCATGCCACCGCCGATAACGACATTTCTAACATCCAATACTTTAAGTAGATTAGCCAAACTTTGCGCAATTACGCGTGCTGCCAAATCATACGATTGCAATGCAAGTTTATCGCCAGCATTGGCTAGCGCTGCAATTTGGTAGGCAGTCAGCTGTTTTTTGGTGGCTTTAAAATAAGTTGCCGCCACGCCAGTTGCTGATGCGTATTGCTCCATGCAGCCCTTGTTGCCGCAGCCGCATTGTCTGCCGCCTGGCTCTACAATCATGTGCCCTACTTCCATCGCTACGCCGTGCTGGCCCGTGTAAGGCTTGCCATTGAGCACAAAACCGCTGCCCACACCAGTTCCTAACCCCAAATAAATCAAGCTTTGCATAGATTTATTGGCTGATTTTTGTAACAGACAATACTCACCATAGGCGGCCGCATTGGCATCATTTTCAATCGTCACAGGCAAATCTAAAATAGTGGATAATGCTTTGCACAAATCAAAATAACTTAAGCCAGGCAAATTGGGTGATTGGATAATTTTTTTACTATCTGGATGAATAAACCCGGGAAATCCAATGCCAACTGCTTGAATATCGGTATGTTTCTCGATGATATTGACGATTTCACTAGATAAAATACGCACCACTTCAAGCGCAGCATTTTCAGGCGAACTGTCTTTACACGACTGGCTAAAATTAGCCTCTACGCGCACGGTATCAATCAATTGATTGCCATCAAATACGCCAAAACGAATATTAGTACCACCCACATCAATGCCTAATGCCAGCATGCTACATCCCTAATTTAGTCCGTTGTGATGATTCTATCGCGAGTTTTATGCGGTGAATATGCGCTTGAGTGAGTTGCGACCAACTAAATTGCCAACGCCAATTTTTATCTATGGTGCCAGGCGTATTCATGCGGTGTGCGCCATCCAAACCCAAAATATCCTGCAAGGGAATAATGGCTATATTGGCTTTGCTAGCCAACGCCAGCTCAATTAATGCCTGTGGCATTTGTGGAGGAATATCCCCAAGCACACTATTGACGTGATTTTTTGTTTGCTCATCTAACTGCAGCGCCCAACCTAAGGTGGTATCGTTATCGTGTGTACCCGTATAAACCACGCTACTTGCATGAATATTGTGCGGTAAATAGGGGTTACTATCGTCGCCACCAAAAGCAAATTGCAAAATCTTCATGCCTGGCAAAGCATATTTTTCGCGCAAGGCATTTACTTCTGCGGTAATCACACCCAAATCTTCTGCAATTAAGCGTAAATGTGGAAAGGTTTTTTTAATAGTCTTTAAAAGTGCATCGCCAGGTGCTAATACCCATGAGCCTTCCACGGCAGTGTCTGCATGCTCGGCAATTTCCCATGCTGATTCTAAACCGCGAAAATGGTCGATGCGCAACAAATCGAACATGTGACTTTGCGTGCGCATACGCGCTAACCACCAACTAAATCCGTTTGCTTGCATGGCTTGCCAATTGTAATGCGGGTTGCCCCAACGCTGACCTGTTTCCGAAAAGTAATCAGGTGGTACACCTGCCACCACCTGCATTTTTTTTGTTTTATCCAACTTAAATAAATGTGGCTTTGCCCACACGTCTGCACTGTCGTACGCCACAAAAATAGGAATATCGCCAAACATAGCAATGTTATTTTTGTTGGCGTAAGTTTTAAGTGCCTGCCACTGTTTAAAAAACAAAAATTGAGTGAATTTAATCTCGCCAATGGCATGCGCATTGCGTTGTTTAAACTGTTTTATTGCAGCAGGCTGTTTGTTTTTAAAAGGGATTGGCCAGATATGCCAGCTGGCATGGTGATACTTTTCTCGCAACAACAAGTAGCAGGCAAAATCACTCAGCCAACTTACATTTTTTCGGCAAAACTGCGTAAATTCTTGTGTTAATTGGATATTTTTATGCTGTTTATAGTGTGCGTAGGCTATGCTAGCAAGCTCATTTCTATTGGCCTGCAGAGAAGTGTCCTTTTCTGCTAAATCTTCCTTAGTCAACAAACCAAGCGTGACTACTGCATTAAAATCTATAAACGCTGGGTTGCCCGCATGTGCGCTTAAGCATTGGTATGGAGAGCCATCATCGTGCGGCATATTCAGCGGCAAAGTTTGCCAAATTTGCGCGCCTATATGCGCTAAAAAATCGACAAATTTAAACGCATCACCACCAAAATTAGCAGAAGGTAGTGAGCTAATATGCAGTAGTACGCCTGCACTGCGTGATTGTTTACAAGATGTTGGCTGGCTTATTGTTGCTAATGTTGCCATGAAGGTAATTTAGCTTTCTTGACCGCGCTTCATGGTTCCACTCGAAATGGCAGAACTGTTGACTTGCTGC
>JANMBK010000216.1:0-5471 GCA_031360365.1 Methylophilaceae bacterium | reverse complement strand
ATTGGTACGGACGCGACACAAATTACTATTTTACTAGAGCGCCCAAAATCGGCCGAGCATGGCGATTTTTCTAGCAATTTGGCCATGCAATTGGCTAAACCGCTGCGCCAAAATCCACGCGCCATTGCCGAAAGTTTGATTAAAGCTTTACCCAAAAGTGAGTATATCGCCAAAGTAGAAACTGCGGGTGCAGGCTTTATTAATTTCTTTTTAAGCGCTGCATCTCAGCAAACCATTATTGGTGATATTCTTAAGGCTGGTGATATGTTTGGCCGCAACAGCGCGGGTAAAGGCGAAAGCGTTCAAGTCGAGTTTGTCTCCGCAAACCCAACCGGCCCACTGCACGTGGGGCATGGGCGCGGCGCGGCGGTGGGTGATTGCTTAGCACGCTTATTAGATGCTAACGGCTGGAAAGTTACGCGTGAATTTTATTACAACGATGCTGGTGCACAAATTGAAAATTTGGTGATTTCGGTACAGGCGCGCTGCAAGGGTATTGCGACCGATGATGCAAGCTTCCCTGAAAATGGTTATCGCGGCGACTATATTATGGACATTGCCAACGCGTTTTTGGCCAAACAAACTTTTACTGCAGACGACATGCAAGTGACTGCGAGTGGCGATGTAAACGATGTAGAATCGGTACGCACTTTTTCTGTCGCGTATTTGCGTCATGAGCAAGATTTAGACTTAAAAGCTTTTCAAATAAAATTTGACGTGTTTTCGCTAGAAAGTGCGCTTTACAGCACAGGCAAAGTAGAAGATACCGTGCAAGCACTCATTGCCAGCGGCAAAACTTACGAAGAGGGTGATGCACTGTGGCTAAAAACCACTGATTTTGGCGACGACAAAAATCGCGTCATGCGCAAAAGTGACGGCGGCTATACATATTTCGTGCCCGATGTGGCCTATCACTTTGATAAATGGAATCGTGGTTTTAAACGCGTGATTAACGAGCAAGGTGCCGATCACCATAGCACCATCACCCGCGTCCGCGCTGGCTTGCAGGCACTTAACGCGGGCTTAGATATAAGTATTCCACTAGGCTGGCCTGATTACGTGCTGCACCAAATGGTGACAGTAATGCGCGGCGGCGAGGAAGTGAAACTGAGCAAACGAGCTGGCAGTTACGTGACATTACGTGATCTGATTGATGAAGTTGGTTGCGACGCAACACGTTATTTCCTCGCAGCAAGGCGTGCCGATTCGCAATTGGTGTTTGACATCGACTTAGCGCGCGCGCAAACCAACGATAATCCTGTGTATTATATTCAGTATGCGCATGCACGAATTTGCAGCGTTTTAAGTCAGTGGGCAGGCGATGTCACTACGCTTAAAAATGCTGATTTAAGCCCACTGAATATGCCAAACGAGGCAAAATTAATGCAACGTTTAAGCGAGTACCCTGAAGTTGTAGTGTATGCGGGAGAAGATTTAGCGCCGCACACCATTGCCAATTATTTAAAAGAATGTGCAAGTGATTTACATAGTTATTATAATGATACTAAGTTTTTGGTGGACGACACACCAACCAAATTAGCGCGTTTAAGCCTAATTGCCGCCACCCAACAAGTGCTTAAAAATGGCTTAGATTTGTTGGGCGTAAGCGCGCCTAATAAAATGTAAGGTGCGCGTCATTAATATCAGTCGTGCCTAATAAAATGTAAGTATAAAAATAATAAATGATAGAGGAAATATATGAGTAGAGATTACAAACCCACCACACAAAAAAACAGCAACAATAGCAAAGGCAGCCCATTTTTAACTGGTTTGCTGGTAGGCGTGTTGCTAGGTGTGGGTTTATCGCTGTGGGTGACTATGTATTTAAAAGGTGGTGATAGTCCATTTAGTGAACCTAAAGACAAAAAGTCCGCCATACAGGGGCAATTTGAAAAGTCTGTAGTCGATAACCAATCAGATGAAGACGTGTTGCCCAAAGAAGAAAACCCCGAAGACACTAAACCAGATAACAAATTTGATTTTTACACCATTTTGCCAGAAACCGAAAGCACGGTCACCGAGAAAGAAGTGAAAGAAAGCAGCATTAAAAAAGATAATTACTTTTTACAAGTAGGTGCTTTTCAAAATGAGGCCGATGCCGACAATATGAAAGCCAAGCTGGCATTGCAAGGTTTTGAGGCTGTGGTGCAAACCGCAACTATTCCAGAAAAGGGCGTATGGCATCGCGTGCGCGTAGGTCCTTTAAATGATATTGTACAAATTAATAAAGTGCGTAGCGAACTGACCACCAACGGATTTAACACTGATTTAATTAAAGTGCATACGGAAACTAAGCCTTAATAATTTAATCAGACAAATGATGTCATCTTTTATAAGTAATCAGCGTTAATTGTTTTAATTGCGCGCTTTTAATTTAAAGCTACGCAAATTATTTTTTAAGGAATTAAGTATGAAAATTAGTATTAATACCAGAATTTATAGATGCCTAACCGTTTTAATGCTGTCACTAAGCAGCTTAAGTTTTGCACCACTCGCGCTGGCAGAAGTGCCACAAGTGGGCAATAATTTTGATGCGGTTGCACAACCTATACCCACCGATAATGCCGCCAAAATTGAGGTAATGGAGATTTTTTGGTACGGTTGCATTCACTGCTACCAAATGGAGACGCCACTCAACACATGGGTAAAAAAATTACCTGCCGATGTTTATTTTAAACGTATGCCAGGCTTGCCCAACGCCAGCTGGGCGCCTATGGCTAAAGCGTTTTACGCCATGGAAACTTTAGGCGTTAGCGAGAAACTGCATACGCCATTATTTGAGGCGGTGCATAAAAGCAAAAGCTTAAACCCTACCGATGAAAAAGCGATAGTGGCATGGGTAACGCAACAGAGTAAAATGGATAAAGCCAAAGTTGAGGCTGCGTTTAAATCGTTTACCATTAACACCAACCTAAATCGTGCCGCACAAGTGTTTCGTGCTTCGGGCGCTACTGGTGTGCCTAGCTTGGTGATAGATGGAAAATATATTACATCGAGCACTATGAACGGCGGTAACGAGCAAGCGCTAAAAGTGGCCGATTTCATTATTGAAAACGTGCGTAAAGATAAAGCGGCACCTGCTGCAAAAAGCGCACCTGCAAAAAAGTAACAAAGGCAGCCGCGACTAAAGCAAGCCCAACGAAAAAAATCGCGCTACCTACCAAAATTAAATAGTTCAATTTTAAAACCCGCTAAACTTAGCGGGTTTTTTATTGTTTATACTTATTTGTCTTCACTTTGTATAAGCTATACTTTGCACTATGAATGTTTTTATTACGGGCGCATCAAGCGGCATTGGCGAAGCACTCGCAAAAGAATACGCAAAGCGTTACTCAATTACTGCGAAAGAAAACCATACCCCTGTAAGCCGCATAGATATTGGCTCCCAGAGCAGTAGTTTTAATGTTATCAATTTAGGCTTAGTTGCAAGGCGTAGTGAGCACTTACATCAGCTTGCAGAAACGCTGCAAACGCAATACGGCGTGACTTGTGCAACTTATGCTTTAGATGTGCGCGATGCGTCGGCGTTACAAGAAGCCGCTGAAGATTTTATCACCAAGTTTGGCGTGCCAAATATTGTGATTGCGAGCGCAGGCGTTAGCTGTGGCACACTCACAGAACTGAAAGAAGACATCAAAGCCTTTCAAGCCATTTTCGACATTAACGTGATGGGCATGATGCATACGTTTCAACCATTTATTGCGGCGATGAAACTTGCGGCTGCAAAAGGACAGGCTGCTCAATTGGTAGGCGTTGCCAGCGTCGCGGGTATTCGTGGCATACCTGGTAGTGGCGCGTACAGCGCCAGCAAAGCCGCGGTGATAAGTTATTTAGAAAGTTTACGCACCGAAATGCAGCATTACAATATTGCGGTTAGCACCATTGCGCCTGGTTATGTACGCACACCAATGACCGACCTTAACCAATATAAAATGCCATTTTTGATGGATGCCGATGTGTTTGCAGAAAAATTCGCCAATGCAGTTGCAGCTAAAAAACGCTTTAAAATCATCCCTTGGCAAATGGGCGTTGTGGCAAGACTGATGCGCTTGATACCGCCATTTTTGTGGGATTTCGCCATGAAAAAAGCGCCTCACAAAAAGCGCTTAGATTGGGATTGGCTTTAAAAGCTAATATCTATTAAATTGGGTGCCCTGCAACCGTAAAGGTTGTCCCCGCAGAATATACCAGCTGAAGCTGGTTATTCATGCCTGAAACCCAATATCCATGCGGATTACAGGGCATTAATTTAAATAATTCTAGCGCGTAATTGGCTTATAGCGAATTCGTTTCGGTTTCGCGCCTTCTTCACCTAAGCGCTTGCGTTTATCAGCCTCGTATTCTTGATAATTGCCGTTAAAAAACGTCCATTGCGATTCGCCTTCCGCCGCTAAAATATGCGTAGCGATTCTATCCAAAAACCAGCGATCATGCGAAATCACCAACACACAGCCTGCGAACTCCAGCAGTGCGTCTTCTAGCGCGCGCAAGGTTTCAATATCCAAGTCGTTTGATGGTTCATCTAGCAGCAACACATTGCCGCCTGATATAAGCGTTTTGGCCAAGTGCAAGCGCCCGCGCTCGCCGCCAGATAACTGGCCGACGATTTTTTGCTGATCGCCGCCTTTAAAATTGAACCTGCCAATGTAGGCGCGGCTTGGCGTTTCGTATTTGCCCACCGTGAGAATATCCGAACCATTGGCGATTTCGTCAAATACAGTTTTGGTGTTGCCTAAATCATCTCGGCTTTGGTCCACATAAGCCAGCTTAACGGTTTGGCCAATATTCACCTCGCCACTATCAGGCTTTTCTTGTCCCATAATCATTTTAAATAGCGTCGATTTGCCTGCGCCGTTTGGGCCAATAATGCCAACAATGGCGCCTGCTGGAATACTGAAGCTCAAGTTATCCATTAGCAAGCGGTCTTTAAACGCTTTGCTCACGCCGTTAAATTCAATCACTTGGTCACCCAAACGCTCACCTGCGGGGATAAAAATTTCCTGCGTTTCGTTACGTTTTTGATATTCGGCGCTGGCCAGCTCTTCATAACGTGCAATACGCGATTTGCTTTTAGCTTGGCGCGCTTTCGGGTTTTGGCGTACCCATTCTAGCTCAGTATTCAGCGCTTTGCGGCGCGATGATTCTTGCGTTTCTTCTAATGCCAAACGCGCTTGTTTTTGGTCTAGCCAGCTAGAATAATTGCCTTTCCACGGAATGCCATGCCCGCGGTCTAACTCTAATATCCACTCGGCTGCGTTATCTAAAAAATATCTGTCATGCGTAACTGCGACCACGGTGCCGGGAAAGCGCACCAAGTATTGCTCTAACCACTCCACCGATTCTGCATCTAAATGATTAGTAGGTTCGTCTAGCAGCAACATATCGGGTTTTGATAATAGTAATTTGCACAAAGCCACACGGCGTTTTTCGCCACCTGATAATGGGCCAATTTTGGCATCCCACGGCGGCAA
>JANMBK010000215.1:0-6278 GCA_031360365.1 Methylophilaceae bacterium | reverse complement strand
CACTGCCTTTTGCCAGCTGGGATTTGAATGAACTCACTGCTAGCGCGTTGTATCATCACCCCAAGTTGGATATTGCCAAAGCACAATTAGCATTAGCCAATGCGCAACTTGAAACGGCACACCAGAATCAAAACCCTACGCTTAATGGCGGCCTTGCGCGTAGCAACCAAGCCAATGGTGACACAAAGCCATGGTCGTATGGCTTAAATGTAGAAGTTCCGATTGAAACGGCAGGCAAACGCGCAATAAGAATCGAAGAAGCGCAACATTTGGTAGAAGTTGCGCGCATTGATGTGGCAGATGTGGCCTGGCAATTACACAGCCAAATTACCAAAGATTTATTGCGTTACCATGAAAATATTGCCCGCCAAAAATTGCTGCAAAGCGAGCTAGGCAAACACACTGAAATTATTGAGATGCTGCAAAAGCGCGTGGCTGTTGGTGCGCTGTCGAATACCGAGTTGAGTACGGCAAAGTTAGTGGCACAGAAAACTCAGTTTTCGCTAGAAGCAGAACAAGCCAAAAACTTAGAATTAATGGCCAGCCTAGCCGCAGATACTGGCTTGACCTTAGAAAAATTTAAGCAAATTCCGCTGCAACCGCTAGATATTGAAGCTAAGCTAAGCAAACAAACGAAAAGCTTAACACCTGATACAACTAAAACTTTGCAAGAAAGAGCCTTGCTAAATCGCTTGGATATTCGGCGTAGCTTAGAAAAATATGCAGCAGCCGAGGCCAAAATAAAACTAGAGGTTGCCAAACAAACGCCCGACATTTCAATCACACCTGGTTTTATTTTTGATTTTGGCGATAAAATTTGGTCATTAGGATTTTCTAGTTTGTTGAATTTACTCAATAAAAATCAAATCTTAATCACTGAAGCGACGCAGTTGCGTGAGATTGAAGGCGCACAATTTGAGACGTTGCAAACAAAAATAATTGGCGACTTAACTATTGCCAACACACGATTTTTGGCGGCGCAACAAAAATTGGCTGCGGCCAAGCAGCAGCAGGCCGCACAACAAGCTTATATGCAAAAACTAGCAAAACAATTTAACGCTGGCGCTTTAGATCGGTTTGAGTTATCGCAAGCTGCGCTGGTTGCACAATTAGCCGATGCGCAATTGCAATCCAGCCAATTTGAGGTGCTAGATGCTGCAAACGAGATTGAGGATGTGACACAACATCCTTTGTTTGATGACGCTGTTATATTGCAAAATTGAATAAGCGAACTAAATAAATGAACAAAAAATTAAGCTGGATAATTGCGCTGCAAGCCGCGCTCATTATCGCCCTATTTTGGGTGCTGGTGTTTTATGGCAAAGATGAATACGAAGCCTACCAAAATGAGCAAAAGGAGGAAATAGAAAGCTCAAACCGTGTGACTAACAAAGAGGGCATTAATATTGTTAGCTTGTCACCTGCAACCCAGCAGAATAGCGGCATTCAGACCATTAAAATTAACAGCGCCAGTTATCAAGGTGAGATTAAAAGCTTTGGTAGCGTGATTGGTATTGAAAGTTTGATTGAGGCAAAATCCCGCTATTTGAACCTAAAATCTGAAATGACGATTGCTCAATCTGCTAGCACAAACAACCTTAAGCAATATCAACGCTTAAAAGCCTTAAATGCAGATGACAAGAATGTGTCAGACCAAGCCTTGCAGGCCGCATTGGCCAATGTGCAGGCCGATATCGCTAAAATTAGCGCCAGCCAAATGCAGCTAAAAAACTTACAAGCTAATGCTAAACTGCAATGGGGCGAGGCGCTTGCCAGCTTAGCATTTAAGGACAAACCACCCCCGCATTTAGCCAATCTATTAATCAGCAAAAACATGCTGGTTCAAGTTAGTTTGCCACAGAGCACTGGCACACCTAAAGAAGGCGCTAGCGTGAGTTTGACTCCTCTGAATGAATCTGTGGCGCCTATTAAAGCTATTTATATATCACCTGCCACACAAAACGACACTAATGGCTTAGGTAAAACCTTTTACTACAGCGCACCTGCTAGTTTGTTGCGCATTGGTATGCGTGTGAATGTGGTTACCACATCTGCTGCTAGTGACACTGCTAGCGGAGTGGTGATTCCAAATAATGCAGTGGTATGGTATGCAGGCAAAGCATGGGCCTACTTTAAAACGGACCAAGGTAAAGACCGAAATAAAAACATGGTTCAGTTTATTCGCAAACCCATTAGCACCGATACCGAAGTGGATTCTGGAATCAACAGTGGTTGGTTTAACCAAGGGATAGCCGAGAACAGTGTAGTGGTCATTAGCGGTGCGCAACTATTGTTGTCTGAAGAATTTAAGTACTTGATTAAAAACGAAAATGAAGACTAAATTGAAAAATTTAATCTATGTTTCAGTCCAGACTCATAACGCACAGCGATGTGACGTCGGAACTAAAGCTAGGATTAAAAACAAATAGATATGATGTCGGCGCTGGTTCGTTTCTCCATCCGCTTTTATGGCGTGATTATTGGCTTGGCTACGTTGCTTGTATTTTATGGCATTTATAGCCTCACCCGCGCCAGCTTAGATGTATTTCCAGAATTTTCGCCCACACAAATAATTATTCAAACAGAATCCCCTGGCTTATCTGCTGAATTGGTTGAAACCTTAGTATCGCAACCAATAGAAACCAGCATTGCAGGCACGGTAGGTGTGGCGGACATGCGCTCACAATCGATTCCAGGCTTATCGATTGTGACGGTGATTTTTGACGAAAAGACGGATATTTACCGCAATCGCCAAGTCATCGCCGAACGCCTGAGTACGCTCACCAACCAAATTCCACGCGATATTACGCCCAATATCACCCCGCTCACCTCTAGCGCTAGCACTGTGTTAGGGTTTGGCCTCACGTCAAAAAAACGTAGTTTAATGGAATTAAGAACACTGGTTGATTGGACCATTACGCCACATTTATTGGCTATTCCAGGTGTGGCGGATGTGAATGTTTTTGGCGGCGAGGTGCGGCAGTTTCAGGTGCAGATTGACCCTGCAAAATTGCTGCAATATCAACTCAATATCAATGACGTCGTGGTTGCCACGCGAAAAGCCACCGGTGTTTCTGGCGCGGGGTTTATTCAAAACAGCAATCAACGCATTATTATTAACACCGAAGGCCAAGCAACAAATGTCGCCACTTTGGCCAAAGCCACTATTACCCATAAAAATGGTCTGAGCATTAAATTGGGCGATATTGGTAAAGTGGTGGAAGGTGCAGCGCCATCCATCAGTGCAGCGGCTGTAAATGGTGAAACGGGCATTTACCTATCTGTACAAGGTCAGTTGGGAGCCAATACGCATGCGGTTACCCAAGCTATTGAAACTGCTCTGCAAGAAATAAAACCAAGCTTACAAAACGAGCAAGTGACACTGCACGATGGCTTATTCCGCCCTGCCAACTTTATCGAAACTGCGATTAAAGGCGTACGTGCCGATATTCTGATTGGTTCTATTTTAGTCATCACTATTCTGTTCTTATTTTTGTTTAATGCCCGAACTGCATTTATATCGGCTACTGCCATTCCGCTGTCTTTGCTCACGGCCATTGTGGTGTTGAGTTATTTTAATATTGGCTTAAATATCATGGTATTAGGTGGTTTAGCTATTGCATTAGGTGAAGTGGTAGATGACGCTATTATTGACACCGAGAACATATTCCGTCGCTTGCGCGAAAATCGTAGCCTCACCTCACCCTTGCCAATTCATGAAGTGGTTTACAACGCATCGATGGAAGTGCGTAGCTCGGTACTATACGCCACCATTATTGTGGTACTGGTATTTATGCCGCTACTCACCTTGTCTGGCGTGGCGGGCAAGTTATTCGCGCCGTTAGGATTTGCTTACATTACGGCGATTTTGGCCTCGCTGGTGATTGCGCTTACGCTGACGCCCGCGTTGTGTTATGCGATGTTAGGCAAGGCCAATTTGGACGCTGAAGATTCGCCGATGATTAAATTCATTAAAAAGCGCTATGTGAAACTGCTGTATACAATAGAAAAGCATTACAAAATGATAGTTGCGATCAGTTTTCTGCTGATTACACTTGGGCTGGGTATTTTGCCACTATTTAAAAGTCAGTTTATCCCCGCCTTACACGAAGGCCATTTTATTATGCACATGACGGCGGTGCCAGGTACTTCAGAAAAAGAATCGCTACGTTTAGGCATACAAGTGGCCAAAGTACTGGGTAACATTAAAGGCGTAAAATCAGTCACACAGTGGGTGGGTCGCGCGCAAAATGGCGCGGATACCTTCGGCACTCATTACAGCGAATTTGAAATCGAAATCGGCACGTTATCTGGGAGCGAACAAGACCGTATTTTGGCAGATATTCGCGAAGAATTAGCGGGTGAAACCGAAGACCAAGATGGCGATGGCGTGGCAGAAATTGGCTTTGTCGGCGTCAATTTTGCCATCAACACATTTCTCACCGAGCGTATCGAAGAAACTATTTCGGGCTATGCCGCCAGCACCGTCATTAACATTTATGGCAACGATTTAGATGCCTTAGACCGCGACGCGCAGAAAATAGCTGGGTTAGTATCCAGCATTAAAGGCGCAAGCGATGTACTGGTGCAATCACCGCCTGGCACTCCACAAGCGGTGATTCGATTACGGCCAGATAAGCTGGCTGTGTGGGGTTTGCAAATGACGGATGTATTGGACACCATACGCGCAGCGCATGAGAGCCTGCCAGTGGCACAAGTTTATATCGGCAGCCGCGTGGTGGGTGTGAGCGTAGTCCTAGCGGAAGAAGCGCGCGATGACGTAGAAGATATTGGTAACATTCCGCTTTTTAATCCCGATGGTAAAATTTTAAAGCTCAAAGATGTAGCATTTATCACCCAAGAAAATGGCCGCTCTAAAATATTACACGCTGGCGCCAAGCGCATTCAAACCGTCACCAGCAATGTGGAAGGTCGCGATGTGGCAAGCTTTACTAACGAGCTTAAAGCGCGCATTAAAGCCGAGGTAAATTTAACCGCAGGCAGTTATTTAGAGTTTACTGGCGAGGCTGAGGCAAACGCAAAATCGCGCGAAGATTTAATTGTGCATTCACTTCTTGCTGGCGTCGCGATTTTCCTCATGCTGTACATTGCCTTTGGCAGTTTACGCAACTTGCTGCTAACCTTTGCTAACCTGCCCTTCGCACTGATTGGTGGCGTACTGGCAGCTTTATTTACTGGCGGCTGGATTTCACTAGGCTCACTGGTGGGTTTTGTAACGCTGTTCGGCATTACGCTGCGAAACAGCATTATGTTAGTTTCACACTACCAACACTTAGTGAGCGCCGAAAACTGCGTGTGGAACCTAGAAACCTGCATACGCGGTGCATCTGAGCGCCTACCTTCCATCTTGATGACGGCGCTAGTCACCGCGTTAGGCTTGCTGCCTCTAGCAGTGAGTAGTGGTCAACCTGGGCGGGAAATTGAAGGCCCAATGGCCACCATTATTGTCGGTGGCTTGATGACTTCGACGATATTAAACTTGCTGATTTTGCCAACGATTATGTTGCATTTTGGACGGTTTGAAAAAGAGACATTTCAATAGTTCTAGGTTATGGGTTGAATGTCTCATTTCGGCCATAAGCAGACATTTAGCAGTTTTTAAGAGTGCCGACAAAGTCCAATAAATATTAATAGTTAATTATTTAAACTATTAATAATTACCCACTTTTATTTCACTTGTTAAAAATTATATCCAACAGAAATACCCAGTTTTATCTTCAAAAGCAATCTAATATCTTAAGCTTCTTGTAAGAGTCTGTCTTATATCCTATGAATATTGCATAACGTCTTTGTTACGCTATTTTCATTCAGGAGTTTTAATCATGATTCAAAATAAAAGTGTCATAAAAGTTGGTACTGCATTGTTGCTGTTAATTGGAACGTTAAGCGCACAGGCTTATAGTGGAGCGAACTTGGCAAAACATGCCAAAGTTACCATCGCGGAGGCGCGGTCAATCGCGCTAAATGTCCATTCAGGTAAGATTATTGACGAAGAATTGGAAAAAGAAGCGGGTGGCAGTGGTTTGCGGTATTCATTCGATATACGTGATGCTAAAGCTACGTATGAGGTTGGAGTTGATGCTCAAACAGGTGCAGTTTTAGAAAACAAGCCTGAGGGGCCACATCCTGACTAATTAATTGACGTTAATTATCCGTTATTTATTTACTTAAAGATAAGCCTAGTAGCTCACGCTGTTTGGCTTAAGTCTTTTGTAAGTATTCATGATTAGAATTAACCATATTTCGAGACAACAATA
>JANMBK010000179.1:0-3007 GCA_031360365.1 Methylophilaceae bacterium | reverse complement strand
CACCATAGGTAAAATCTAGGCGCACTTGCTTAATACCCAGCGCTTTCACTTGCGCAATCACATAGGCATCCATGGTAGGCTCAGGGCTGCTAGCGACGCAGATACCAAAAAAATTATCTGGAACTGAATGATTGTGAAGTGGCAAATGGCCATTTTTGATGTGCATGCCGCCACGCAAAAAATAGCTTAGGCCATCGCAAATGACTCGCCCAGTGAGCATGGAAGCTTGTTTGCCAGCGCTCATTTTGTATAACTTAATGAGCCAAGCGATAGCGTTGCTCGGTGTATAGCAATGCTGGGAGTAATGAATTTGCTAATGCGCGCTGCTCAATATTTTTAGCATCGGCAGGCGCTGCAGTCTCGTTTAATTGTTTGGTTTGCAAATCATACATACCAAATGCAGCCGCTTTATCTTCACGCAGTACTACAACTTTGTTGGCTTCTGCAGTTTGCTCCATCCATGCAAAATTGTAGTTGTATTGCATCATAGCGCGCCCTAAATAACCTGCGGGAATATTTGACAAATCTTGCCCCGTCATCGGGTGTTGCGCACTAATACCCATCAGCGATAAAACGGTGACAGGCAAATCAATTTGGCTTGCCATAGCGGTAATAATTTTTGGTTGAATGTCTGCGCCTAAAATAAGACCAGGAATATGAAAACGTTCGATTGGTACTAAAGTATCACCACGCACACGAATGTCATGGTCTGCCACCACTAAAAATACGGTATCTTTCCAATAGTCACTGGCTTTGGCCTTTTTAAAGAACTCGCCCATGGCGTAATCAGCATATTTCACCGCATTGTTGTCGGTGGCTTTTGGTTGCTCGTATAAGTCAATTTTGCCATCGGGAAACTCAAACGGCGCGTGGTTGCTAGAGGTAAAAGCCAGCGTAAAAAATGGTTTGCCACTTGCGTGATGCGCTAACAATTTTTCGTGCGTAATATTCAGCAAATCTTCGTCCGATGCGCCCCAGCTGCCTACAAATATCGGGTTTTTGTAATCTTTTTGCTCGACGATATTTTGAAAGCCGTTGCCCATAAAAAAGCTGCGCATATTATCAAAATGCGATTCACCGCCATAAATAAATTCGGTGCTATAGCCCTGTTTGGCTAGCAGCGCAGCAATGCTAAAAAAGTTTTTTTGGCTTAGTGAAAGCTTAACAGTGCTATCGGCTGGCGTTGGTTGAAAGCCAGAGACGACTGCCTCAATGCCGCGCACAGAACGGGTGCCAGTGGCATATAGCTGCGTAAACCAAATGCCTTCGGTTTTTAATTTTTCTAAATTGGGCGTTACTGGCACTCCGCCAAGTGATTCTACAAAGGTGGCGCCCAAACTTTCTTGCAAAATTATCACCAAATTAAGTGGTTTATCACGCTTAACGCTGGGGGTTAAGGTTTTAAGCGTGGGGATATCATTATCTTGCGCACCTGTTAGTTTAAAAACTTCTGAGCGATCCATTTTGCCGTAAATTTGGCTAGATTTGCTTTCGTTTTGCAAGCCGTAAATCGCGTAAATGACGGAGTAACCTGAGTTTAAAATAAGGCTATTCACCATACTATCTTGCGTAATGGCAAACATGGCGGGGTTGGCAGGGCGGTGGCCTAGCGTAGAGCGAGTAGCCAATGCCATCATTAAAAATAGCAGCGGCCAAATAATCCATATTTTTTTGTTTGACCAAGTAGAAGTGCTAGCAAGCCAAGGCTGCATAAAGCGGCGCATACCCCAAATAGCCAACAGCGTAAAGCCTACGCCAGCAAAAATATCCACCTTGAAGCCGCGCCACAACATATTTAAAATTTCTTTAGGATATTTTAAATACTCTACGAAAATTCGATTCGGCCGTACGTCATATTCCATAATGAAGCCAGGGGTAGAGGCTTCTAAAAATACTAACAATACTATGCAAGCGATTACCCAAACATAAGTGAATTTTTGCCAAATTTTAAATAGCTTAGCAATCGCAAAAATGGATGCTAACAGCATTGGAATTATCGCCAGCAAGCTTAACTGAATAATATCAACACGCACACCTTGCAACAAGATTTCGACTAGTTTTCCAGTGGCAGTGACACGGTCGAGCTTCCACACCACCAGCCCTATGCGTGATAAAGAAAGGATGAGTAACCCGACTAAAATCATCGCCACAAGTGGTGCAAACGGGCCAAGCTTGTTGCTGAATCGCCAAATAGTTTGTTGTATTTTTGTAAAAGGGGACATGAGAATTTTGACTTAACAGTTAAGCCAATATTGTACAGTTTTTAATACATGTTTTGACGCAAACGCTTAAATGACAAAATACCAATACTAAAAACAATAATACCGCCAAACACAAACGCGCAAGTGATTACAGGCACATTGTTTTTTTGCATGACTATATAAAGCCCAATTAAAGTTAGCATGCAGGTATTTTCAAAAAAGTTTTGCACCGCCACTGCATTACCTGCACCGACTGTTTCATGACCACGCTCTTGCAATAGCGCATTTAACGGCACCACATAAAAGCCGCCCGCAGCGCCCACCAACACTAATAAAACAATTGCAACAATTAAACTATTAGTATGCGCAAACAGCATAATGAAGACGCCAATGAGCAGCCCAGCTGGTAGCACGCGGTTAATATTTTTAAGGCTGACCAAATTGGCTGCCAGTGCAGCGCCAATTGCAATGCCAATGGCCACGGCACCGCTTAAATTTGCTGGCATGCTTAAGTCATTAATACTGAGCGCCACTGGCACCCACGCCACTAGCAATAAGCGCAGCGTAGAACCAGCGCCCCAAAATATGCTAGAACCGATGAGAGAAAAGCGCGCATCTTTGTTCGCTGTCAGTATGCTAAGCGCAGCTAAAAATTCTTTTATAAGCTTGCTCGGGAGTAGTTTTGTATCTGGTCTAGCGATTGGTAATTTTGGAATAAAGGTGTTGGCAGTTGCTGCCAGTAAATAACAACCACATATAATAATTAAAGCAATATTGGTAGAAGCATCCGCTAATTTACCACCCAA
>JANMBK010000162.1:0-1855 GCA_031360365.1 Methylophilaceae bacterium | reverse complement strand
TCTTTGCCAGTTTCATCAACAACTGCTATATCAATACCTGGGAACGGCATGGTGCAAGAGCCAGGCACTAATGAATGCGCGCCTGGTAGCGGGGTAATGACATGGCCGCCTGTTTCAGTTTGCCAAAAAGTATCAGCAATGGGGCAGCGGCCACCGCCAACTTGTTCAAAATACCACATCCATGCTTCTGGGTTAATCGGCTCGCCCACTGTGCCCAATAAACGTAAACTTGAAATATCAAAGTTTTTAGGATGCGTGCTGGGATCGGTTTCACTCGATTTAATCAGGCTACGAATCGCAGTTGGCGCCGTGTAAAAAATACTGACTTTATGCTTTTCTATCATCTGCCAAAAACGACCAGCGTTGGGGTAGGTAGGAATACCCTCAAACACCACTTGCGTGGCGCCCATTGCTAGCGGCCCATAAGTGACATAGCTGTGGCCCGTAATCCAGCCTATATCGGCGGTGCACCAATATATATCGTCGGCTTTTAAATCAAACGTCCAGCGCACGGTGTTCATGGCATGCAATAAGTAACCAGCAGAACTGTGTTGTACGCCTTTTGGCTTGCCTGTAGACCCCGAAGTGTAGAGCAAAAACAGTGGATGCTCTGCATTCACCATGACTGGCTCGCAGGTATCGGCTTGACCTGCGATTAAGTCGCTCCACCACATATCGCGGTTTGAATTATCACTATTCCAAGCGACTTCTTGGCCTGTCTTTTTAAGCACAATTACTTTTTGAATCGCCTCGCAGCCACCCATTTGTATGCCTTCATCCACAGCCGCTTTTAATGGCAAAGTTTTGCCACCACGATATTGACCGTCCGAAGTAATCACCGCAACCGCACCAGCATCAATCATGCGTTCGTTTAAACTTTTGGCAGAAAAGCCGCCAAATACCACGCTATGAATTAAGCCCAAACGCGCGCAGGCTTGCATAGCAACAATCGCCTCGATGCCCATAGGCAAGTAGATAATGACGCGTGAGCCAAAAGGCAAATTGAGTGTTTTTAAGCCATTGGCAAACTGGCACACTTGGTGATAAAGCTGTTTGTAAGTAACATTTTTGGTGTCGCCGTTATCTGCTTCAAAAATAATCGCGGTTTTATTAGGAATCGTCGCTAAATGTTTATCCAAGCAATTGGCAGAAACGTTGAGTTCGCCATCTTCAAACCACTTATAGAATGGCGCTTGTGACTCATTAAGTATTTGGGTAAATGGTTTATGCCACACCAACAATTCGCGGGCTAATTTTGCCCAAGCACCCTCATAATCAGCAGAAAATTCTGCACAAAGTGCGTGGTAAGCCTCTAAACCCGAGACATGCGCTTGTGCTTTAAAGGCTTCACTTGGGTGAAAGATACGGTTTTCGGTTAAAACAGATTCAATTGCCATGCCACTCAACTCCCAAATTTGCCATTAATCGTAATGACATAATATTTTTTATAATAATGATTAAGGTAAGATGTAATACAGAATATAACTTAACTGTTAAACGTCATATTACCTTAAAAATAACATGCTAACACTGGAAAAATTACTCTCGGAAAGCCATGCGCCTGCTAGTTTTGAAGCGGGTTTGCAGCATTTAGCAAGTTGTAGCTTATTTGCAGCGCGCTTGTTGTCAAAAGAAACCTTGTTGCTAGAAGATTTGCTACAGAATCATGCTGAAAGTTACTCAATTGCACAAATGCAACAGTTTTTGCTGGCAGCCAATATTGTGGATGAGGCTTCTCTAAAAAAAGCCTTGCGGCAATTGCGGCAACGCGTAATGGTAAGGATGATATATCGTGATTTAAATCAATTATGCGATTTAAATGAGGTGATGCAAACCACTTCTCATTTAGCAGAAA
>JANMBK010000155.1:0-2892 GCA_031360365.1 Methylophilaceae bacterium | reverse complement strand
CAGGCAAACCAAACGCATCCCAGCCCATCGGTTGCATGACGTTATAGCCCTTCATTTTGTGAAAGCGGCTGAGTACATCGCCAATAGTGTAATTGCGTACATGCCCCATATGCAAGCGCCCGCTTGGGTAGGGGAACATCGATAAGCAATAATATTTAGGTTTATCGCTAATTTCAGAGGCGGCAAATGTTTGATTGGCCTCCCAATATTGTTGCGCTTGTTGTTCGATTTTTTTGAAAGGATATTGCTGCTGCATGGTGCTCTAAGACTATGAAAAGTTAAAACGAGATTATACCCGAAGGCATCCACTTTATTTTGTTGCCAGCCATTGCTCCTGCGTCAGGATGGCGACAAAATTGCCTTTGTAGGCTTGCACATACTCTGTGGACAGCTTATCTACCTCTTCTTTGTTTTTAAAGTATTCAATTAAGCGTCCATTAGGGTGGGCGCTAAACCAAGGTGCAATATCGGCTTCTTCAAGGATGGCAGGCGATTTCGCAAGCCTACCGACAAAGTTATAAATACCAGGATATTTGCCAGAATGAGCCAGCGGAATATGCTGCGATTCTAGTGTTTTGAGCTTGGTGCTAATTGGCCGAATATCGTAAGCATTGCCTGCTGTACGCACTACGACCAATAAAGTGATAGTGGTGATTGCGATAGAGATTATAGAGATATGAGCCACGACTTGCGGCGTGGCAAGTTTAGGCAGGGCATATAATATCAAGCCTAGCAGGGCTATAAAATAGCCAAGAGCTGGGGGCAAAGCTTGTAACCAAATAGCCAAATTGGCATGTGTGCTTGCATAGTGAGGCAGGCCAATAAAAATTATTCCAACAATGATGATGATAATGCTGATTGGTAGAATATGATTGCGCGAACTGGCTTGGTTATCTACTAGGCACCTTGCAATTAGCAACGCAAAAGCGGGAAACAAAGGCAGAATGTAGTGTACTTGTTTGCCACTAATCAACGAAAAAGCCACAAAAACGGGCAACGCCCAAGCCAGGCAAAGGCGCATGCCCGTATCTAAAGTTTTTTGTTTGAATAGCCCTTTCCAAAAAGCGCCCCAAAAAAACCAAGGGAAAATCAGTAAAGGCATGCAAGCCAAGTACCACCAAAATGGGCGTTTGTGGGCGAATGACTCTATCATGCGGTGGGCGGTTTGTCCCCAAAAAATATCGTGCAGGTAAACACTCCCGCCGTGTAATCCTGCGGGAATCGCCCAAGCTAGGCCAATCGCGATTCCACCAAGCACGGCACACAGTAGCGGCAAATACCAATTTTTAGCGTTGATACATTTATCTCCGCTCCACCAAAATGCTAACAAAGCCACAGGCAAAAGCTGCAACAAAATGGTTGGCCCTTTTGCTAATAAGCCACTACCGAAGGCAAGCGCAAATAATAACCAACCATTATATTTTCTATCTTGCAGGGCAATCAGCAGGCCCAAAATGCCCAGCAAAGTAAAAAACGCAATCATTAGATCGAACATCAGCGCGGTGGAATATATGACCCACAAGCCGCTTCCAATAAGAATTAGAGAGGCATTATTTTTTACATTCATTTGCGCTGGCCACAATCTACCAGCAATTTTGCGCATAATAAACACGCTAGCTAACGCGAATAAAGAGGGGATGAGTCGCGGCCACCAATCATTGACACCAAAAATTTTCCAGCCGAGATTAATCAGCCAAAACAACAGTGGCGGCTTGTGGCTGTAGGCAACGCCATTGAGATAGGGCACCAAATAATCACCATTAAGCCACATATTCCATGCCACAGTGACGTAACGCGTTTCATCAATGGGCAAGTAGGCGCGACCGTTAAGGCCGAGTATGACCAAAAAGACCCATAACAACAGGATTTGAAGATGGATTTTTTTAAGCGCCACGAGCAATTAAGCGAGTGCAGAAAAAATACTATTTTTAATAGTTTCCAGCTCGCCCAAACCATTTATTTTGACATGTTTAGGTGCGCCTTTTTCACCGCTTTTGGCCCAGTTGCTGTAGTAAGCAACCAATGGCTCGGTTAAGTTGTGGTATTCAATCAAGCGTTTTAAAACCACGTCTGGCGCTTCGTCTGCGCGTTGCACCAAATCCTCACCCGTGATGTCATCTTTGCCTGCCACTTTTGGTGGATTAAATTTGATGTGGTAAGTGCGACCACTAGCAGGGTGGCTGCGGCGGCCAGTCATGCGCTCCATAATTGCGCTATCAGGCACGTCGATATCAACGACGTAATCTATGCTTACGCCTGCGTTTTTCATCGCTTCCGCTTGCGGAATAGTGCGCGGAAAGCCATCAAACAAGAATCCTTTGGCACAATCAGCCTCTTTAATGCGTTCGGTCACCATGCCAATAATGACGGCATCTGGCACCAATCCGCCGCTATCCATATAGCCTTTGGCCTCTAATCCTAATTTTGAACCTGCTTTAACTGCCGCGCGCAGCATATCCCCTGTTGAAATTTGTGGGATATTAAATTTTTCTTTAATAAATGTGGCCTGCGTGCCTTTTCCAGCACCTGGCGCACCTAGTAAAATAATACGCATAAAGCTCCTAAGTGAAGGCGTGATTATAGCAGGGAGAAAGAAAGGAAAGAAATTTTTTGCTGACGGACTATGGGTTAAAAACTAGGACAAACGTTCGCTAATGCAACTTTTTTATTAAACAGGCATCAATAAAGCGCTTTGTCATATAAAGTGCATAAATTTTCCGCTTTAATGCAATCAGTCGTTGACCAAAATGCTGCTTTCCAGCATAATCGCGGTTCCCAAAAAATGGGGCGTTAGCTCAGCTGGTAGAGCAGCATTTTGGTCAACGACTGATTGCATTAAAGCGGAAAATTTATGCACTTTATATGACAAAGCGCTTTATTGATGCCTGTTTA
>JANMBK010000130.1:0-5412 GCA_031360365.1 Methylophilaceae bacterium | reverse complement strand
TAGGCAACCTGTTAATATACGCAATAATTCGAAAGACTTCCAAACAATAATGCAAATTTCCGAAAAAATGACGCGTACCGAAACGCGCGCAACCATTAGCTTGGCCTCCATCTACGGTTTACGCATGCTGGGCATGTTTTTACTACTTCCCATTTTTGCTATTTACGCGGAAAAGCTAGAGGGCGGGCAAAACCACACATTGATAGGCGTGGCGCTAGGCGCCTATGGCCTAATGCAAGTATTGCTGCAACTGCCATTTGGCATGGCCTCTGATAAATATGGCCGCAAAAAACTCATTTATATTGGCCTTATTTTATTTGCGATTGGCAGTGTAGTTGCTGCCATTTCAACCGATATTTATATGGTGATTGTTGGCCGTGCCATTCAAGGTGCGGGCGCAATATCTGCCGTGGTAACCGCGCTGGTGGCTGATTCTACCCGTGAAGAGCATCGCACCAAAGCCATGGCGATGATAGGTGCTACGATTGGATTGACCTTTGCGTTTTCGCTAGTAGCCGCGCCAATATTGAACCAGCTCATCGGTGTGCCAGGTATTTTTTGGATGACAGGTATATTGTCTCTTTTAGCAATTTTGGTAGTGAAATATGCGGTGCCAGACCCAGCACATAGCCAGTTTCACTCTGACGCACAAACTGCACCCAACAAAATAAAAGATGTACTTAAAGACAAACAATTACTGCGCTTAAATTTTGGTACTTTTTGTTTGCATGGCGCACAAATGGCTATGTTTATTGTGGTGCCGTTTGCCTTAAAAGAAACCAGCGGCATGAGCGAGAACCAACATTGGCAAGTGTATTTGCCGGTATTAATTGCCTCGTTTGTGTTGATGGTACCCGCCATTATTTATGCCGAAAAGCGCGCTAAATTAAAACCAGTGTTTATTGGCGCGGTGGCCTTAATGTTAGTGGCACAAATTGCCTTTGCCTTTAATATTCATGTGTTTTGGGGCATTGTGGCATCACTATTTGTGTATTTTGTGGCGTTTAATATTTTAGAGGCTTCATTGCCATCGCTCATCTCAAAAATGGCACCCGCCGCATCTAAAGGCACAGCAATGGGCGTGCATAACACGGCACAATCGCTAGGTATGTTTTTGGGTGCAGTAATGGGTGGTTATTTATCACACAAAATTGGTTATTCGGCAGTATTTGTATTTTGCGCACTACTAATGGGCATTTGGTTGTTGCTAGCGTTTGGCATGCAAACTCCACCTAGCGTTAAAACCAAAATGTATCATGTGGATGATTTAACGGCTTTAGAGGCTAAACATCTTGAAGCTGCGGTTAAAAATTTGGTTGGGGTAGTCGATGCCACATTAATCGCCCAAGAGCATAATTTAATTGTTAAAATAAACAATCAACAATCTAAGGCACAACAAGCCGAGGTTGAGTTTGCAATAGCTAATTTAATCGGGAGCGCATAAATGGCATCAGTCAATAAAGTAATTTTAGTGGGTAATTTAGGGCGCGACCCAGAGGTGCGTTATATGCCCAACGGCGAGGCAGTGGCAAACTTTAGCATTGCTACAACCGAAAATTGGAAAGATAAATCGGGCGTGAAGCAAGAAAAAACCGAGTGGCACAACATTGTAATGTATCGCCGTTTGGCTGAAATTGCCGGTGAATATCTTAAAAAAGGTCGCCCTGTTTATATTGAAGGCCGCTTGCAAACGCGTAAGTGGGAAAAAGATGGCGTTACGCGCTATAGCACCGAAATCATTGGTGACCAAATGCAAATGTTGGGCAGTAAGGATGGGGGCAGTGGCTCAGGTGCTAGCTATGATGGAGGTATGGATCAAGGCGGCGCACCAGATGATATGAATCAAGCGCAACCGCGTCAATCGGCGCAAGCACCTGCATCTAATCAGCAAGCTACTTCCAATTCCAACAGTAAATCAGGTGTTAATTTTGACGATTTTGAGGATGATATTCCTTTTTGAACCGTATAATACATAAAATGTAAAGTTAATCTCTTTAGGTATATTAATAACCTGTTGTTATAGATAAATTAATTTTAAATTCTAACGCCCATTTCTTGTAAAGATTTGGGCGTTTTTTATTTATTTTATTTTGTAATAATTACTTCAGCACAGCGGTACCGTAAATTTGACCACCGCTGCCTGACACTCCGCTACCTGAAACATCAAAGCCATACTGTAAACCAATGCGCTCACCATTTTGTCCAAAAAATGCGCCTTGAATAAGATTACCGTTTTCTAATGCGCCAGAGCAAGTTCCAACGGAGCAAGCCCCGCCAGTAATTAAGCCGCCAGTTTGAAACATTGGGTTTGCAGCAAGTAAAGCACTGCCGCTGCCGCTTAATCCATAGTTAACGCCCACTGTAACAACATTTAAATTGTAGTTGTAATTTGATGTGCCAAAGTTAAAAGTGAAGTTACCTGTTACCGCATTCTCATTGCCTATGGTTGTTGATACATTGCCTGCAGCAAGCAACATTGGTGCTGTCGAACCAAATACTGTGTAAGTACCTGTTAAATTGGCAAGTTGCGCTGGGTCTGGCTTGGCACCAATGGCATAGTCCATCCATTCAATGCTATTGCTTACGCCAGCATTGGTGAGTGTACCCGGCATAATTCTGCCCCAGCCAATAATACCGTCATTATTTACACTGCTAAAAGCAATAGGTCGAATCTCTGCACTGCCAGCAATGGTTAATTTGGTAGGTTTAGCAGTGTTGCCAGTTTCTATTTGTGCATCATAAACACCATCAAATCCACAGTTGCAAGCAGTTTTCATTACGGTAGATAAAAAGCTAGTGTTGTTGTTTCCATTGTTTTTGTTTGGTAAGGGTGGTGCTGTAGTTGCGGTGGGTGTCGTGCGTGTTGCTACAGTAAATGCAACTTTTACAATACTTACTTCTTCACCTGCTGCATACACCGCTTTACTGCTAGCAGGTGCGTTAGCAGCAGCTTTAGCTGCTTTACTGCTAGGTTTTGGTGCTGCACCTGCTCCTGCAACTGCAATTGATTGGCCCGTAACAGCATTTAAGCAGCCGCCTGCATTACACACATCTACGCTACCGTGATTAGTGGTCATCAATAATTGGTTATTGTTAAAGTTAACGGTAAACTCAGTACCGCGAATACCAATGGTGGCAACTGCGGTTTTTAGCTGATAGCGCTCACGATTTTTGTGCCCAATTAAGCCACTAATCGTACGCATGCCGCCTTTTAGTAATTCGGTAAACGCATATTCGCTGCCATCTTCTTTGCCAGAAAATTCATATTTATTTATTTTGTAAATAGTGTTTGGCTGTAGCGATACTTTACCGCCATCGATTAACGCTAACTGCAAGCGCCCATTTTTAGTTTCAATGGTATCCCCCACATTTATTGCATCATTTTTTGCTGCCTTTACTACGCTTTTATCCGCGCGAATAATGCTTGTATCTCCAGAAGTAAAGGTGACGGTGCCAGCAGACTTAGTTTCACCAGACTTGGTTTCGGCAGATGCAGCATGCGCCATTTGCACAATAAGCAACCCAACTGTAAACACAATAAATAGTGTAAACAGAGTTTTTAATAAAAAGTTTTTTGTCTTTTCCATGATAGGCTCCAAGCCAGTTATGTATTGCAATAGTTGGTCAATGTCACGTATAAACAATCAATTAGCCATTTGGTTGACATCAGTTATAATCGCATATTCGAAATTTCGTTAATCGATATATTGCTTACTTCAATATATTTTTTTAATTTTATATATTTATAGGTTCTATAGAGCGAGAATCATGCCAATTTATGACTTTGCATGCACAAGTTGTGGTTTTAAGGCGGAGCTGATGCGTAAAATTAGTGATCCAAGCCAATCTGCGTGCCCAAATTGCAACAAAGATACATTTGCAAAAATGTTATCTGCACCCAGTTTTCAGCTAAGTGGAAGTGGTTGGTATGCATCTGATTTTAAAGATAAAAAACCAAAAAATAGCGATAATAAAAATGACAAGACCGCAGATAAAACTGAAACGAAAACAGCGGAAATAGATACCAAAGCTGCATCCTGTAAGCCTGGTTGTGCTTGCCATTAGATTAGAAAAAACATGAAAAAATATTTTATAACTGGTTTGCTAGTTTTAGTCCCTTTGTTTATCACCATTTGGGTGCTTAGCACGCTGATTCAAACCATGGATCAAAGCCTGCTCTTGTTACCAGAGGCATGGCAGCCTAAAAAATTATTTGGTTTTAATGTGCCGGGTTTGGGCGCATTGCTCACTTTGTTAATCATTTTTGTTACAGGGTTGGTCGCCACTAACATTTTTGGGCAACAACTTATTGTGTTATGGGAATCTTTTTTAACTAAGGTTCCGTTTGTAAAAACCATTTATTCCAGCGTTAAGCAGGTGTCCGATACGCTATTTTCTAACTCAGGCAATGCCTTCCGCAAGGCCGTTTTGGTACAGTATCCGCGGCATGGCAGCTGGACAATTGGCTTTATTACTGGCACGCCAGGCGGTGATGTGGTCAATCATTTGCAGGGCGATTATATTAGCATTTACGTGCCGACCACGCCGAACCCTACTTCTGGCTTCTTTTTGATGATGCCCAAAGCGGACGTGATCGAGCTAGACATGAGCGTAGACGAGGCCTTGAAGTACATTATCAGCATGGGCACCGTCACCCCAAAAGATACGCACACACAACAACTACGCTTTCAGAAAACACAACAACACACTTTATAGATTAAGAAATTAAGAAGACCCAACTATTATGATGCGTACACATTATTGCGGCCATTTAAACCGCAGCCACATCGGCCAAACCGTTACTTTATGCGGCTGGGCACACCGCCGCCGCGATCACGGTGGCGTGATTTTTATTGATTTGCGCGATAGAGAAGGCATGGCGCAGATTGTGATAGACCCAGATACGCCAGAAGCCTTTAAACATGCGGAATCTGTGCGTAGTGAATACGTGTTAAAAGTCACCTGCAAAGTACGCGCGCGACCAGAAGGTACGGTGAATAGCAATATTCCTACGGGTGAAGTAGAAATGTTGGCGACCGAAATCGATATCTTGAATGCATCTTTAACGCCACCATTCATGTTAGATGACGAAAACCTAACCGAAACGGTGAGATTACAACACCGCTACATTGATTTACGTCGCCCTGCCATGCAAAAAAATATGATGCTGCGCTATCGCGTCGCCAAAACTTTGCGCGATTATTTAGATGTGAATGGCTTTATCGAAGTCGAAACACCGATGCTCACGCGCTCAACCCCAGAAGGCGCGCGCGATTACCTTGTGCCAAGCCGCGTGCACGCAGGTCAGTTTTTCGCGTTGCCGCAATCACCGCAGCTATTCAAACAATTGTTGATGGTGTCAGGCTTTGATCGTTATTTCCAAATCACCAAATGCTTCCGCGATGAAGATTT
>JANMBK010000128.1:0-6618 GCA_031360365.1 Methylophilaceae bacterium | reverse complement strand
TTTTAAATATTCTGCTAGCTTTTCTGCTGCAGGTTTCATCAAAGCGCAATGAGAAGGCACGCTGACAGGCAACGGCAGCGCGCGCTTCGCACCTTTTGCCTTGGCAATTTCCATACCGCGCTCTACCGCCGCTTTATTGCCTGCAATCACTACTTGACCAGGCGAATTAAAATTCACTGCCTCGCACACTTCACCTTGTGCAGCTTCTAAACAAGCTGCACGCACTGTGTCGTCATCTAGACCTAATATGGCCGCCATTGCCCCGACGCCTTCTGGTACGGCAGATTGCATGGCTTCTGCGCGAAACTTAACTAAAGGTAACGCATCAGCAAAACTTAATGCATTTGATGCCACTAAAGCGGTATATTCGCCTAGGCTATGACCCGTATGGATATTGGCTGGTAGGCCACCTGCTGCAATATATGCACGATATGTTGCAACGCCCGCTGTTAACATCAGCGGTTGTGTATGTTGCGTTTGATTCAACAATTCATTCGGTTCAGTCGCCATTGCCCAAAAGTCTGTTTTTAAAATATCAGAGGCTTCGGCAAAGGTTTGTTTGATTACAGCGTTGTCACCGAAGCCAGCCATCATACCGACTGATTGTGAACCCTGACCCGGAAATAAGAATGCAAATTTACTCATACGTTAAAAACCTATTAATATTAATCAGCTAGTATTTGATTAAAGCGCTGCACTTAATACTTTATTAGGGCAGAACCCCAAGTAAAGCCACCACCAAACGCTTCCATCAGGATTATGTCACCACGTTTGATACGACCATCGCGCACCGCTACGTCTAGCGCCAGGGGAATGGACGCTGCTGAAGTATTACCGTGTTTATCCACCGTAACCACTACTCTATCCATACTCATATCCAGTTTTTTGGCGGTAGCTTGTAAGATGCGAATGTTGGCTTGATGCGGCACCAGCCAATCGATATCAGACTTTTGCATACCATTAGCCGCTAGCGTTTCATCCACAATTTTGTCTAGCGTATTCACGGCCATTTTAAATACAGCATTGCCTTCCATGGTCACCGTATCTTTACCTGTGGCGCAACGCGGCACGTGTAGCATATTTTCATAGTTGCCATCGGCATGCAAATGGGTAGAAATCACGCCTAGTTTTTCATTTGAATCGCCTTCGCTCGCTTGCAAAATTACTGCGCCTGCGCCATCACCCCACAAAATGCAATTGCTTCTATCGGTGTAATCCACAATGCTTGAAAATGTCTCGGCACCCAACACCAGTGCACATTTGGCAGTACCTGCCTTAATAAAGTTATCGGCTGTAGCTAGCGCATAAACAAAGCCGCTGCACACCGCTTGCATATCAAACGCAGGACAACCAGCAATACCTAGTTTACGTTGTAACATGGTAGCTACACTAGGGAATATTTTATCTGGCGTGGTAGTTGCAACGATAATTAAATCAATATCACTCGCTGAAATACCTGCGTTGGCAATTGCGTTTTTAGCGGCTTCTAAAGCCAAATCACTAGTAAACTCGCCTTCTGCCGCAATATGGCGCTCGCGTATGCCGGTGCGGGTAAAAATCCACTCATCGGTGGTGTCTACCATCGTTTCTAAATCTTTATTAGTGAGGATTTTTTTCGGCAAATAACTACCCGTGCCAGTTATTTTTGAGTAGGTTTTGCTTGAGGCTTTTTTATCTATCATGCAGCTTCTTCCAACACATTCACCACATTTGGCTGCAAGTGTTCAATTTCTAATTGCTGTGTAATGCGATTCAGCACGCCGCTACGCGCTTCTTCTATCGCTACATGGATGGCATGCAAAAAGGCGATATTATCTGCCCCACCATGGCTTTTAACCACAATGCCACGCAAGCCCAAAAAGCTGGCACCATTGTAAAGGCGCGGGTCTAGACGCTTTTTAAAGGCTTTTAGCACTGGCATAGCCCCCAGCGCCATGATTTTCGTCAGCCAGTTACGCTTAAATTCTTGCGTTAAAAACTTGCCCATCATGTGTGCCAAGCCTTCGGTGGTTTTTAGTGAAACATTACCCACGAAGCCGTCGCACACAACCAAGTCAGTCGTCCCTTTAAAAATATCATCACCTTCAACATTGCCATAAAAATTCAAATGACTAGCACGTAGTAATTCAGCGGCTTGCTTCACTACTTCGTTGCCTTTGATGTCCTCAGAGCCTATATTCAGCAATCCTACGGTGGGATTGGGTTTGTGCTCTACACAACTAACTAACATGGCGCCCATCACTGCAAATTGCAGCAAATGCTCAGCGGTGCAGTCAGCATTTGCACCAAGGTCTAGCATGTACGTATTACCTTTTTCAGAAGGCAATGCAGAAGCAATCGCGGGTCTATCAATACCTGGCAACATTTTTAACACAAATCGCGCAGTCGCCATCAGCGCACCAGTGTTGCCTGCACTTACGCACGCATTCGCTTCGCCTGACTTCACCAAATTAATGGCAACACGCATGCTGGAATCTTTTTTATTTTTAAGCGCACTTTGTGGCGATTCGTCCATCAACACCACTTCTTTGCTGTGGTGAATGCGTAAGTTGGGGCTGGTACTAGTTTTGTGAGCTTTTAGCTCAGCTTGAATCG
This sequence comes from Methylophilaceae bacterium, assembly GCA_031360365.1. Taxonomy (GTDB): domain Bacteria; phylum Pseudomonadota; class Gammaproteobacteria; order Burkholderiales; family Methylophilaceae; genus Methylotenera_A. The sequence goes on along the minus strand of JANMBK010000128.1, from coordinate 4,023 downwards.
CGTCTTCTAATCCGACTAATACGATATTTAGTTGATTATCTGCTTTAAGTGCAGCCAGTGCTGCGGGGACGGTGACGTGAGGACCATGATCCCCACCCATTGCGTCAATTGCGATTGTAATGTCCATTAAAGCGTACCCATCAGCTAATTAGATGTTTTTATGACAGAAATGTCAATGTAAAGCTAGCGCGTTTGACACAACTTTGGAGCTTAAAAATAAGGATTTTCATACGCGACATTAAGTGGTTAAACGTGCAAACGCCGCGCTGTGCGCGGCGTAACAGTCAAACACCAACAAAAAACTTAATTACTCGCCTTTAGTCGCAACAACTTTGCGACCGCGGTAATAACCACTTGGGCTAATGTGGTGACGTAAATGCGTTTCGCCAGTGGTTGGCTCTACTGCTAAAGGCGGGTTGACTAAAAAGTCGTGCGAGCGGTGCATGCCGCGTTTAGAAGGTGACTTTTTGTTTTGTTGAACTGCCATGATAATGCTCCAAAATTTTGCTATTAACGGTGTTGCTAAAATAAGGTAGAACTAAAATTAAGCGCGCATTCTAATAGAATTGCCGAACAAAGTAAATCAATAACTTAGCAAATTTAAATTTATAATCATATTTATAGTTTTTATAACAAACTAATTAGTTAAATTTACTTTATTAAACCTTTTAACATTGCAAATGGGTTAGGTTTGTCGCCACTTTGGGTGCTTAGCTTGCTGCAATCATGTACATGGGTGGGTGCGATAGGCAAGGCCAGTAGTAACTCATCTTCTATCAATGCGCCTACATCCATCTCGTGGTTTTCCTCTAACCAATCAATCTCATCACTTTCTTCAGCTTCACTGATTTCTGTGTTGCTGAGTAAATAATTGAAGTCTAAATTCAAATTTACCACCATTTCATCCAAACAGCGTTGGCAAGTAACAGCTAAGTTGGCTTTAATAGTTAAATGTAAGCTAGGCTGACGAAACTGCTTGCCAGTGCCCAACAAGTGAAACTGAACTTGTGTTTTGCCATTATTTAGCAGTATTTCCGCCAAGCGCGGTAACTGTGAAAACTCTAAGTTATCACTCAACTCAAGTTGGTTTTTTGCGAATTCTAAGTTGTTAATAATCAAAGATTTTTGCGTCATTTTTCATCAATCCAAGGTTTTTTTAGGCTGTTTTCAACATGCCGCATATCCCCTAAAGCGCGCATGCATGTTATACTTTTTGGGTTCGGTAGTTAAAATAAATGCTTACGTTAAAGGCAATCGTGTGTTCAAAAAAATTCTAGTGGCTAATCGGGGTGAAATTGCAGTGCGTATTGTACGCGCTTGCTCTGAAATGGGCATTAAATCTGTTGCGATTTATGCCGATGCCGACCGCCATGCACTGCACGTTAAAAAAGCGGATGAAGCCTACAATTTAGGTGCCGACCCAGTTGCTGGTTATTTAAATGCACATAACATCGTCAATGTTGCAGTGGCCGCAGGTTGCGATGCACTACATCCTGGCTATGGTTTTTTATCAGAAAATCCAGAGCTCGCAGAAATTTGTGCACGTCGCGGCATCAAGTTTATTGGCCCTAATGCAGCGGTGATTCGCCAAATGGGCGATAAAATTGAAGCGCGTAAAGCCATGACTAGTGCAGGCATCCCTTGCACGCCTGGCAGCGATGGCAACTTGGCCGATTTAAATGAAGCAGTCGCTTTAGCCAATAAAATTGGCTACCCTGTTATGTTAAAAGCCACTAATGGCGGCGGTGGACGCGGCATCCGTCGTTGCGACTCTGAGAAAGAATTATTAGGCAATTATGACCGCGTCATTTCTGAAGCCAGCAAAGCCTTTGGCAAACCCGAAGTATTTTTAGAAAAGTGCGTGGTGACGCCGCGCCACATTGAAGTGCAAGTGATGGCCGACAGTCAAGGTAACGTCATTCATCTGTTTGAGCGCGATTGTTCAATTCAGCGCCGCAACCAAAAACTTATCGAAATTGCCCCTTCACCACAATTAAGCCAAGCTCAACGTGAGTATATCGGCGGTTTAGCCGTTAAAGCGGCAAAAGCGGTCGGGTATGAAAATGCAGGCACGGTCGAGTTTTTGTTAGATCAAAACAATACGTTCTACTTCATGGAAATGAATACCCGCTTGCAGGTAGAACATACCGTCACTGAGACCATCACTGGCGTGGATATTGTGCAAGAGCAAATTCGCATTGCCTATGGTTTGCCACTGCAATACAAACAAAGCGAAATTACATTCCGAGGTTTTGCTATGGAATACCGCATTAACGCGGAAGACCCCAAAAACGATTTTCTGCCGAGCTTTGGCAAAATTACCCGCTATTACTCGCCTGGTGGGCCTGGGGTACGCATGGATGCTGCCATTTACTCGGGCTATGTTATTCCGCCATACTACGATTCGATGTGCGCCAAACTCACGGTGTGGGCGCTGGATTGGCCCAGCGTGGTAGAGCGCGGCCGTCGCGCTTTGGGTGATATGGTGGTATATGGCGTTAAAACGACAATCCCCTATTATCAAGAAATTATGAAGCACCCAGACTTTAAAAATGCTAACTTTAATACGAGTTTTGTAGAAAGCCATCCAGAGTTGACCAACTATGCGACAGAATTGCCGCCTGAATTGATTGCAGCTGCGATTTCGGCAGCCATTGCAGCGCATGAAGGCATATAAATGCCATGCAAATTTGAAGTTTTTATTATGTCTATTTTAAGGATTTCAATTGCTACTTTATGTACGGTAGCAGGCATAATCGCAATTGCTTATTTAGCGAAGATACTTGAAATTAACAAATCCTTGATAATACCCTTGTCAGTTATTACTGGGTTTTGCGGTTTTGTTTTTGGCGTTTACTGGGCAATGACTTATATAGTTAAGTCAGGCTATGCGGAAAAGAAGTAGTTACTGCCATGAAAATTAACATTTACATTAATATACTGAAATAATTGATTAAAATTATGAGCAAAATTCACATCACAGAACTGGTTTTACGCGACGGCCATCAATCGATGATTGCAACGAGGTTGCGCACCGAAGATATGTTGCCTATCTGCGCTAAGCTAGACGACATTGGCTTTTGGTCGATAGAAGCTTGGGGCGGCGCCACTTTTGATGCTTGCGTTAGATTTTTAAAAGAAGATCCATGGGAGCGCCTAGCCAAGCTACGCAAAGCCCTACCAAACAGCCAAATTAATATGTTGTTGCGCGGCCAAAACTTGCTCGGCTACCGCCATTACTCTGATGATGTGGTACATGCATTTGTGCAAAAATCGGCCGATAACGGTGTTGATGTGTTTCGCATATTTGATGCGCTTAACGATGTGCGTAACCTGCGGGAAGCGATTACAGCCGTTAAAAAAGTTAAAAAGCATGCCATAGGCACGCTGTCTTACACTACCAGCCCAGTACACAATATTGAATACTTTGTCGCCATGGCTAAACAGCTAGAAGACATGGGCGCAGATAGCATTGGTATTAAAGATATGGCCAGCTTGCTCACACCCACCGCAGCGGGCGATTTAGTTAAAGCGCTTAAATCTGCCGTTAGCTTGCCGATTCATGTGCATAGCCATGCTACCAGCGGCTTTGCCAGCATAGCGCTGATGAAAGCGGTTGAAAATGGTGCGTCGATTATTGATACCTGTAACTCATCATTTGCCGAAGGTGCTAGCCACCCTTCTACTGAAAGCATGGTCGCGGCCTTACAAGGAACCCAATACGACACTGGTATTGACTTAGCCAAGCTGCAAGAAATTACTGCTTATTTCCGTGAAGTGCGTAAAAAATATTGGCAATATGAAAGTGATTTTACTGGAGTTGATACTCGCGTTTTAGTAAACCAAGTACCTGGTGGCATGATTTCTAACTTATCGAATCAGTTGAAAGAACAAGGCGCATTGCACCGCATGGATGAAGTGCTGCTGGAGATTCCGCGCGTACGCGAAGATTTAGGCTACCCGCCATTGGTAACGCCCACATCACAAATTGTGGGCTCGCAAGCCGTGTTAAACGTGATGACA
>JANMBK010000127.1:0-5825 GCA_031360365.1 Methylophilaceae bacterium | reverse complement strand
GGTTTGTATAAACGGCACGAAGTTTTCTTGGGGTAAGGCGCGACCTTTGGCCGAAACAATGCCCGCTGTCATGGTGTTTTCTAAACCAAATGGTGAGCCAATTGCCGCCACCCATTCTCCCACTTTAAGCGCGGATGGGTCGCCAATTGTGGCTTTTGGCAAATTATTCGCTTCAATTTTTATTAAAGCCACGTCGGTGCGTTTATCTGCGCCAATAATTTTGGCTTTAAATTCGCGTTTATCTGACAACTTGACTAACACTTCATCTGCCTCGTTAATCACGTGTGCATTGGTTAAAATATAGCCATCATTGCTAATAATAAAACCAGAACCTAGCGATTGTGATTTGTACTCCTGCCCTGGCTGTCCGCCTTGGCCAGGCGTACTAGGCATACCGGGAATCCCGAAACGTTTAAAAAACTCCTGTAGGTTTTCATCGTTTTCCATGCCAGGAAACGGAAATGCTGCACCACCCGTTTGTGCTACTTGTGTCACACTGATATTCACCACCTCGGCGCCATGTTTTTCTGCCAACTCAGTAAAATCAGGTAAATTGCCTGCAACACCAGCCTGGCTGACACTGGTAAATGCAAATAATAATGTTGCTGTTGCTGCCCATTTACTTAAATTCAACTTGTTTAAAGTTAACTGGCTTAACTCTAAATTTCCAATAAAATTACCCAGACTGAAATTTAACATCTAAAATTTTCCTTAAAAACTTTAAAATAAATTAATTAAAACTCACTACTGCATCGTCAGCGGCTAATCTTAAAATCACTGGCTGCTGCAACTTAAAGTAACTGTTAGACATGGCGTGGCCTTTTACCCACAGCAAGCCTAGCATTAATCCAGCCGCCGCGCCCAGCATGGCGCTCAGCTCAGTCGCACTAAACTGTTTAGCTAATATGGCGCCAATTAACATGGTTGCAAGGGGTAATATATACAGCAGCATCGCACTTTTTAGCAGTGCTTTTTCGTTAATACCCACAATAACGCTGTCACCCACTTTTGCGTTGATAAGATTTTGCGCTTTAAACGCAGTAGATTGGTGCGCAAATAACTTGCCCCAAATAGAATTGCCGCAACCGCGTGTTTGTCCGCACAAACCACAAGCGGTTTTGCGTTCAATTTCTAAGGTAGCGATTTGGCTTGAATTACTGTTGCCCGAGGCGTTATCGAGCGAAAGAATGACTGCGCGTTCTTCTATCATAAATGGCTGACTATATTACTTATTGGAGGCGGTTTGTTTTTTAAAGCTTACTGCTTTAGCAATCTGCATCACAGTTGCGGCTGGCACTTCACCCACCACAGTAATTTGGTAGCCATCCAACACATGCGCACAAATATTGGTAGAGCCTATGCCCATTTGTCCCATTTTTGGGCGAGTACCTTTAATGAGCGGCTCTATAAATACAGAAACCGAACCAATACCATCAGAAAATATCATTTGGTCGACAGGGGTAGCTTTACCAGCTACAGCCAACACACGATGATCTACCTTCACATAGCCTATCGGCAGCTCCGCGACTATCCAATCAGTGGTGACATGATTAACAGCAGTTTTATCTTGCATTTCATAGCTTTTGCTCACATCAATTTTTGGTTGAAACCAATTAACATCATGGGAATTTAGCGTGCTCAGCTGAGTAAACTCAATTTGTTCAAGCGTTTTATTTTTACTGTCCACAAGTGTCATTTTTAGCAACAAACCATATTCGGTATCAGCCCAAATTTTGTAACTGTAGCGAAAAGCGTCATTTGAAACCAAATCAATCATTTGAGCCTCGCGCCCTGCTACAAACTCTTTAGCACCAAATGTAGCTTTATAGCTGGCTTTAATGGCGCGTAAATCAGTCGGCAACATGGCAGGGAATAAGTTTTGGCCACGGCGTTTTTCAATCACCATTTTTTTATCTTTTTTGTGCATGATGACAATATCACTGCCTTGGCTATACACCTCGCGTGGCTGGTTTTCTTGTGCACCAGCATCTAGCACTACATTGCGCGTCATTTCACGACCAGCATTATTCATATGAGTAATTTGTACCGAACTGGTTTGCTTACCATTTTGATAGACAAACACGCCTTGATAATTTAGTTCGCGTGCGGCAAAAGCACTTTTTTGCAAGGCTAGCCAAGCATCGTCTGCAGCCCAACTAATAGTGCTCAATAAGCTTAAAAATATGGCGCCTATAAAACGCAATTTGATTCCACTTCTTAGCATTACTTAGCTTGCTCCGTAAAGCTAGCTGTTTGAATATAGTAAGCAGCGCCATTGGGGGCAGCCGCTTGGTGTGCTTGTAAGTATTCGGTGGGCACACTTTGCGCAATTTCTACCGGCGCAAGCTCTTCAGCTTGGTTTAACTGCAGCACCATAACGCCCACAAACATAACTGCAGCAACTGACGCTGCGACAGACCACAATTTATTATTTTTGATGTTTTGATATGACTTAGTATAGCGTGCAGAATATGATGCCGCAGAAGGCTTATGGCCATTAGTTAAGATATTGGTGGCTTCCAGGCTTGGTCCAGAAGTTGAATGTGCATTGGGCGCAAATATAATAGGCTCATTTTCTAATGCGTCCATCACGCGTGCGCTAAAATCGTGGCTGGTATGCGCCTGATTGCGCATAGCATCACCAATTAAATGGTAATGCGCCCAACAATTTTTGAGCTCGCCACCGGTTTTTGCGGCCTTAATCACATGCTCAGCGCTTGCAACATCCAGCTCGCCATCAATAAGTGCGGATAATTGATCTTTCATACTAACCTCTAAAACAATCTATAAATACATTAAAAATAAATGCCATAATCGACTACAAAACTACCAACGTTTACCTTCTTTGGCATCCACCAAAGGTTTTAACTTTTCCGAAATGGTTTCACGGGCTCTAAAAATACGTGAGCGCACCGTGCCAATCGGGCATTGCATTAAGGTCGCAATCTCTTCATAGCTTAAGCCTTCAATTTCGCGCAGCGTTATAGCAGTGCGCAATTCCTCTGGCAAAGCAGCCACCGTATCATTCACCGTTTGCGCAATTTGCTTAGTCATCAGCGCGGTTTCTGGCGTATCCGTAGTGCGCATTTCATAACCACCATCAAAATTTTCCACGTCTTCAATCTCAACTTCTTGCATCACTTGTGGCCGGCGCCCCATTGATACCAAATAGTTTTTTGCCGTGTTAATGCCAATGCGATACAGCCAAGTGTAAAACGCACTATCACCTCTAAAATTGGGCAGCGCGCGGTACGCCTTAATAAACGATTCCTGCACCACATCTTCCACCTCAGCTTGGTCACGTATCATGCGCCCAAGCAGGCGCCCTAGCTTGCGATGGTATTTTTCTACTAGCAAACCAAAGGCTTTTTTATCGCCTTGTTGTGCACGTACCACCAACAGCTGATCTAGTTCTCTATTCCCGGCATTTGCGCTTACGGGCGCTTTCGTACTAGGTAATTCATCTACCAAATCACTTGGCGGTTCGATTGGCTTATCGGCCATTAAGATGCTGCTCCCTGCTTCAACTTTTATAATGCCCACATTATAACCTTGATGCGCAGGTTGCAAGAAACTTGTACGGGCTAACTCCTCAATATTAGTGGTTCTAAACATCTCTATTCCTCCAGCTTTTACAGTCCAGAATTACAATATGCTTACGCTTTTTTATAGCCAGGCAGTAATAACACCTAGCTTATGGATAAAGACCTCGCTAAACTCTTAATAGTTCATTCATCTTTAGCCAGCATTGCACCCAATATGAAACAAGAATTTGACACTTTAATTATCGGCAGCGGCTTGGCTGGCCTTACCATGGCATTACAAATTGCCGACACAAAACGCGTCTGTATTGTCAGCAAACGCGAAGTATCGGATAGCGCTAGCAGTTGGGCGCAAGGCGGTATTGCGGCGGTATTGAATCAAGAAGATTCGGTTAAAGAGCATATTCAAGATACGTTGGTGGCAGGCGCAGGCTTGTGCGATGCTGAAATTACGCGACTTGTAGCAACCAATGCGCGGGAGGCGGTAGAGTGGTTGGTGGATCAGGGTGTGGAATTTACGCGCGAGGCGGATAACAGCGGGTTTCATCTTACACGCGAAGGTGGCCATAGCCAGCGCCGCATTGTGCATGTGGCCGACGCAACCGGCAACGCGGTACAAAAAACATTGGCACAAAAAATACGCGAACACGTCAATATCACCCTATTAGAAAATCATATTGCAGTTGATTTAATCACTGCAAAAAAAGTGAACAAAAACTCACCTGAAAACCAATGTCTTGGCGCCTATGTGCTAGATAAAAATACAGGTAAAGTAGAAACCATTGCCGCGCAAAATACCGTGCTAGCTACTGGCGGCGCGGGCAAGGTTTATCTTTATACGACCAATCCCGATGTCAGCACGGGCGACGGTATTGCCATGGCGTGGCGCGCAGGTTGTCGTGTGGCCAATATGGAATTTATTCAATTTCATCCCACTTGTTTATTTCACCCGCATGCAAAATCATTTTTAATTAGCGAAGTTGTTCGTGGCGAAGGTGGCTTGCTTAAATTGCCAGATGGCACACGATTTATGCCAGAACACGATGCAAGGTTAGAACTGGCACCGCGTGATGTCGTCGCCCGTGCCATTGACTTTGAAATGAAAAAGCGCGGTTTAGATTGCGTTTATTTAGATATTACGCACAAACCACTGGCGTTTATTCAAGAGCATTTCCCCAATATTTACGCGCGCTGTTTAGAGCTGGGTATTGATATCAGTAAACAACAAATCCCTGTGGTGCCAGCCGCGCATTACAGCTGCGGCGGCGTGATGGTGGATGCGCAAGGCAAAACCGACATCGCCAATTTATACGCCATTGGCGAAACCGCATGCACCGGCTTGCATGGGGCTAATAGGTTGGCAAGTAACTCATTATTAGAATGTTTAGTGTTTGGCCGTGCGGCGGCGGCTGATATCCTGCAAGCCAATAACCATGGGCCTGTCAGCCTGCCTGTTTGGGATGAAAGCCGCGTTACCGATGCTGATGAAGAAGTGCTGATTACGCATACATGGGATGAGCTGCGGCGCTTTATGTGGAACTACGTTGGCATTGTGCGCACCGATAAGCGCTTAAGCCGCGCGCTGCATCGCATCCACATGCTACGCGATGAAGTGCAAGAATTTTATCAACATTTTAAAATCAGCAACGATTTAGTCGAGCTGCGTAATTTGCTACAAGTGGCTGAATTGATTGTGGAAAGCGCGATATCTCGCAAAGAAAGCCGTGGCTTGCATTACAGTAAAGATCACCCCAATTTAGAATCCGAACCAATCCCTACCGTGTTAGAGCCAACCAATTACAATGGCTAAAAACTCTCCATCGTCATTCCGACGGGAGCGAAGCGAACCACGGAATCCATTTTTTAAACATTATTTAACTGCCCTGGGAGCCGCATGGATATTGGTCTGCAGCCTGCCTGTTTTTGCACTAGAAATCACCTATTTCTATGATGGTGATACGGTTAAAATTAAAGACTCAGCTTACGAATATAAACTGCGCATCACCGATATTGACGCGCCAGAACGCAACCAAACTTATGGCAAAAAATCACGTCGCGCGCTAATGGATTTTTGCACAGAAGCCACTATCTACGTGGCGATTAGCGGCACCGATAAATATGGCCGCAAGCTAGGCAAGCTATTATGCAACCAGCAAGATGTAAGCATGTATATGGTTAAGTATGGTCATGCTTGGTTTAATAACCGCTATTCGATGAACTACTCGCTAGCACTGCTACAAGACGAAGCGCGTAAAAATAAGCTGGGGTTATGGCAAGCCCAAC
>JANMBK010000083.1:0-4604 GCA_031360365.1 Methylophilaceae bacterium | reverse complement strand
CGTTTTAATCCCCGTGTGTTGTTGGTTATTTTTTGTATTTTACTTCAAGCAACTACCACCCGCTGATTATAAGTATGTACTTAATTTCATATGGGTCGGAGTAATGCTACTGGTTCTACCAATTCTCTCAATAACACTTTTGTTGATATGGATCTTAAAAGAACTTGATACTCCAGTACATGATCGCACAGGACAATATTTAATTATCCCTGTAAAAGAACTGTATGCGATTTTATTGCTTACATCAAGTGTAAAGCGAATACTGATTTGGCCAGTTTTCTTTACTAAGCTTTCACTTCCATTCTTTTTAGGGTGGGGAGTTTTTGGAGGGATTATTTCGTTTTTTGCAACAGCGAGCCACTTATAAAGGTATTCTAAATGGCTGGAAATTTGATAAATGTATTAGACGCCGCAACTAGCCTAAGCAGGCGTATAGTGTGCAAAATGATTTATCTTGAACACCTATAAAACTATATTTACTCAAATAGGCATGCCTGTGAGCCAATACCCATGCGGTCTGCAGGGCAGCGATTTAAACCATTTCCCACGCGCGTAACTCACTTTTAATATAGGCATAATAAATCGGCGCGGCCACAATGCCAGGCAGGCCGAAAGCCGCTTCCATACACAACATCGCTATCAACAGCTCCCACGCATTGGCGCGAATTTGGCCGCCGACAATACGTGCGTTTAAAAAATACTCTAGTTTGTGAATAACCACTAAAAACGCCAACGAGCCGAGGGCTACGCCCAGCGAGTGGCTCATGCTCACCACCACAATGACCGCATTTGAGATTAAATTGCCAACAACAGGTAGCAAGCCAACAATAAAAGTAATGGCAATCATGGTTTTAGTAAATGGCAGCTGCACGCCCATTAGTGGTAGCACCACGGCTAAATAAATACCGGTAAATGTCGCGTTGATGGCCGAAATACGCACTTGTGCAAACACAATATTGCGAAACGCTTCATCAAACAAAGTCGCGCGCTCAATCATGCTACGTGCGAAAGGTTTGTAATTATCGCGGCTGACAAAGTCGTGCAGCGCTAACATGCCACCAATCACCATCGCCACCAACATATGCGCGGCGTGGCGGCCGGCCTGTTTGCCCACAAATTGCAAATCAGATGAGTGATCGCGCAGCCATTGCGTGACTGCCTGTTGCAGCGTGACGGCGTTTTCTGGAAGGCGCTCGTCTATCCATTTAGGTAATATTTTGCGCGAATCTTCAATAATCTGCGCCATTTGTGAAATTAGCTTACTTAGCCCACCAGAGTCTGAGCCAAACAATGCCGCTAAACCCATGCCAATAAGCACTAGCAGGCCAATTACTATGCTGGCAAGCAACGCCACTGCAATGATTTTTGCGCCTTTTCCTGGCAATTGCCGCGCAATATAGGGCGAAATAATATGTACCAGCTCAAACACCAGCAGCCCCGCCAGCAGCGCTGGCAATAAATGTACTTTTAGCACAAAAATCATGGCAAAGCCGAAAAGTAGCCATGCCAATAGGGTTGGCTTATCAATGCCCCAAATTTGCGTACTGGTTTTGTTTACTTGGTTTGCCAAAAAAACTCCTAAATGTGCTAAATAGGTTTTAACTACTTTGATTTTTACCTGAATCTGCTTTAACCAAATCTATTCAACAACGCTTGGCTTTGTTGCACGGGTAAATTTATTTTTACGCTTACTTGTTGGGCGAACACTTTATCTAGCACTGCACCCTTATATTGTTCCACCGCGTGCAGCAAACTATCAAGTTGATTATAGTCTACTGTCAGGCTGATTTCTTGCATCTCCACAAAATCAACTATTTGTGCGGCTTGCAGCGCCATTTTAGCAGTGCCACCATAAGCGTGCGCCAACCCGCCAGTGCCAAGGTTTATGCCGCCGTAATAACGTATCACTGCCACGCACACATTAATGAGTTGCTGCCCTTCTAACATTTGCAAAATGGGCTTGCCCGCTGTACCGCTGGGTTCGCCAGCGTCAGAAAAGCGCGGCACTATAAAATGATTTCCTAGGCCATCATCCGTTTTAATGCGAAACGCATAGGCCAAGTGGTGTGCAGTTGGGTGTTGCGCGGCAATTGCACGCAAAAAACTACCCACTTCCTGCTCTGTTTTACACGCCGCAGCCCATGCATAAAATCGCGATTTATTGATGGTTTGCTCGGCTGCACCTGCCGTTTGTATGGTTTGCATGTTGTTATTTAGCGGTCAAGATAGCCCTGTAATATTGCCCATTTCGTTCACGTTAATACGTGCGCTAGCTGGTAATTTTGGCAAACCCGGCATGGTCATTATTTTGCCGCAAATGGCCACTATAAAGCCCGCCCCGCGCGATAAGCGTAACTCATTCACAATTAAAGTATGCCCAGTGGGCGCGCCACGCAAATCAGCATTGCTAGAAAACGAATACTGCGTTTTAGCGATACATATTGGAAAGTGTCCGTAATCTTTTTCTAGCAATTTAAGCTTTTCACACGCTTGTTCACTTAATTGCACATTGGCTGCTCCATAGATTTTTTGCGCGATAGTTTCAAGCTTTTGCATTAAAGGCATGGAGTCTGGATACAGTAATTTAAATTTTGATTTAAGTTGTTTTTCCGCCAACACACGCACTACTTCATGCGCAAGCTCAAGCGCGCCCGCGCCGCCTTCTGCCCAATGCTTGCATACAATTACTTTAACTTTTTGAGCATCGCCAGCAGCCGCACCAATATTGGCTTGCAGGGCATCTATTTCTGCTTGCGTGTCATTATAAAAGTGATTAATCGCCACAATCACTTGCAACCCAAATTGATTTTGTAAATTATGAATATGTTTTTTTAAATTATTGATTCCCTTGTTTAAAAAATCAACGCATAATTTATCAATATTTTCTACATTCAAATCTTTTAAATCGGCACCGCCATGATATTTAAGTGCACGCACGGTCGCCACAATTACCACTAAATCGGGCTGCAAATTAGCCTTGCGGCATTTAATGTCAAAAAACTTTTCTGCGCCTAAATCTGCGCCAAACCCTGCCTCGGTCACCACGTAATCGGCTAGTTTGAGTGCGGCTTTGGTTGCCACGACAGAATTACAACCATGCGCGATATTGGCAAATGGGCCGCCGTGGATGAGCGCTGGCGTGTGCTCAAGCGTTTGTACCAAGTTAGGTTGAAACGCATCTTTCAATAGCGCTGTCATGGCGCCTTCGGCTTGTAAATCACTTGCCAATATAGGTTCACCAGCCAAATTGGTGGCTACTTGTATAGCACCCAAGCGCGTTTTTAAATCATCTAAATTTTCTGCTAAACAAAAAATCGCCATCACCTCGCTGGCCACCGTAATATCAAATCCCGTGTCGTAGTCGTAAGCTTGATTAATGTGAATATTGCGCAGTGCACGGTCGTTCATGTCCATACAGCGTCGCCAACTAATCTCCTTTATTTGCAAGAGATTACCTTGGTAAATATGGTTATCGATTAACGCCGCAAGCAAGTTATTAGCGGCTGTAATGGCGTGAAAATCGCCTGTAAAATGCAAATTAATATTTTCCATCGGCACGACTTGTGCGTTTCCACCGCCCGTGGCGCCGCCTTTAAGGCCAAATACAGGCCCTAATGAGGGTTCACGGATGCACACCACCGCTTTTTTGCCGCTATTGCCTTGCTTAAACATGGCGTTTAGCGCATCAGCAAGGCCTATGGTCGTCGTCGTTTTGCCCTCGCCCGCTGGCGTGGGGCTAATAGCGGTGACTAGAATAAGCTTGGCTTTAGTTTTATTTTGAGAATTTTCTTGTAAGTTACTCAAACAAGCTGGACTTAACTTAGCAATATAATGTCCGTAAGGAATTAAGTCTTGTTGTGAAATACCTAGCTTGGCAGCAATATCAGAAATCGGCTTTAACCTTGCCGCTTGAGCGATTTCGATATCTGATTGCATGCTAATGTAGATCTCCTTATCTGCCTTTAAAAATACTGCCTAACACGCCGCGAATAATGCTGCGACCAAGCTGAGAGCCAATAGCGCGCGCGGTAGATTTAGCGGCACTTTCTAAAATAGTATCAGATCGACGTGCAGGTTTTTTTGCCGTTTTGTCGCCGTCACCAAACATGCCACCCCAATCAAAGCCTTTACCCTCCTCGGCTGCTGGTTCTTCTTGTGCTGCCTGCTCGGTTGCACGCTTTTTCAAAATCTCGTAGGCAGATTCTCTATCGACTTGCTTTTCGTACACACCACGCACTAAAGATTGATTCATGGTAGCTGCGCGCTCAGCATCTGTAGCTGGGCCAATACGGCTTTGCGGCGGAATAATAAACGCGCGCTCCACAGGCGTTGGCACACCTTTCTCGTCTAAAAATGACACTAGCGCTTCGCCCACGCCCAGCTCAGTAATCGCGGTTGCCACATCTACTTTTGGATTAGTTCTAAACGTTTCAGCGGCAGATTTAACTGCTTTTTGGTCGCGAGGTGTAAATGCTCGCAAGGCATGCTGCACGCGGTTACCCAGCTGCCCAAGTACAATATCGGGGATATCTAAGGGGTTTTGACTAACGAAATACACGCCGACGCCTTTTGAGCGTATTAACCGCACGACTTGCTCGATTTTT
>JANMBK010000073.1:0-3300 GCA_031360365.1 Methylophilaceae bacterium | reverse complement strand
CGCCGTTATAATCGTAGTCGGTGGCAAGCCTTTTAAATCTTTCTCACTGAGCAGCGAGATTAAGTGATTGTCACCATCTGCTGGTGACTTTAAATATTGTTTAAAAAACCACTGCATGCCAGCGCGGTCTAGCGGTTTGGCTTTGGCGTTTTCAACATAAGAAGCGGTTTCAAGGTTATCGTCCGCAATTGGGTAAACCAATACTTGATAAATAGGCATCTGCATCTTATGCTCGCGCGCCATTACGCTTACCGCAGCAGCCATGTTACCGCCCGCACTTTCGCCAACCAATGCAATGCGTTTTGGGTCGCCATTTAGTTCTTTAGTGTGTGCTAATACCCATTGATAAGCCGCATGTGCGTCGTCATGGGCGGCGGGAAATTTATGTTCTGGGGCTTGACGATAATGCGCTGAAACTACCACTGCATTCGTCGCATTCACAAGTGCGCGCGGGCTTGCGTCATAAGTATCTAAATCTGCAATAACCCAACCACCACCGTGATAATACACAATCACGGGAAACGGCCCTTCTCCTTTGGGCGTGTAAATCCGAATTGGAATTTGGCCACCAGCGCCTGCAATCATTTTGTTTTCAACTTTGCCAACTGCTTCTGGCTCCAACGATTTGCCCTGCTTTTTAAGTAGTGCTTTTACCGCATCGGCAGGTGTTGGCTGTTTGCGCGCTTCTACTGTTGATACTGTGCCAAGCGGCTTTGGACCCAACTTTGTCAACTCATCTAACACCGCTTGCATTTGCGCATTCGGTTTTGCGCCAGCACCTTCCTCTGCAGCAAAAGCTGCTTGTGCTAAACCTGCACTGGCTACATATAAAATGCCTACTGTAGACACACCATGGAAAATATTTTTGATTAATCTATTCATTACACTTCCTTTTTAAAAAAATTATTTATAAACACATACTTTTTAAATTAAAGATAAAAGCCGAAATTATCGACAAGCTAATGTAAAAGGATAATGGATGAAATAGCGCAATGCCTCTGTCTGCTATCGAACATATTGGTTAAATAATTTATTTTGCTGGTATGTTCGTTATTACACCGACAACATGATTGAACAAATTTAATCTCACGGCTTAGCAATAGCAAACGGATTGTTGTAATTAAATCTTTGCTATTTATGATGAAATTTAATGAGATTAAAGGATGCATATGAACAATTTTGAAATGGCGATTTTGGCATTGGGTATGAGTTTAAGTATGGGTACACAAGCGGCAGACAGTACTGAAGACAGCATTAGAATAGATAGAAGTACAACCCCAAATGCTGCTGGCGATTGCTCTGGTAAAAGTGGAAACGATAAAGCAATGTGCGATAAAGAATTATTCAATGACAGGGCAACCGATCGGTCGAATGAAAATTCTCGTTTAAATCGTAACAGAGATACTCAAATGAGAGATGACATTAACACTAACAATACCAACATGCGAGACAATGCAGATGCGCAGGCGCGTGACAATCGATCTAGAAACATGAAACGTAATGATATGAATCGCAACGGATCGCGGACAAATGATCCCAATGTTACCAACCCTAACGCAGACCCAATGACGCCTAATTCATCAAATCCTGACAGCACAGGAACTGGCACTGGTACAGGCACTAACACAGGAGCTGATACAGGAACTAGCACAGGTTCAGGTAACACAGGTTCAGGTAGTACAGGGGCTGGTAGTACAGGGGCTGGCAGCAGTTCAAGCAGGATGTAGAAAATGGGATAGATTAGTTAGTCAAGTTTAGCTAATTAAGGTTGGCTGATAACCAACTTCGGTTCATACAGTCTGTTCGATAGCGAACAGACTGTATGAACCGTTTGCGCGATGATATTGCGATGAAATTAACGCAGATTCATTCCGCAACCATTGAACAAGTATCTGCAGATACCCTTAAACTTTATGGCAATTGGAATGTACAAAATGTAAATAATGTTGAATCACAAATTGAATTAATTAAGATTTCTGCCAGCGCCAATGTGACTGCAAATTGTACAAAAATAGTGGCTTTGGATAGCGTGGGGGCGTTATTGCTAATAAAACTGCGACAGCGCTTAAGTCAGCAAAATACACAGCTCATTTTAAACGATTTGCGTCCAGAATTTAACAAAATTGTAGATGCTACAAAGCACCAATACCAGCAATTGACTGTTGATGCTAATCCATACAGCGACTCTGATATAGGCTTAGCTGTTACGCCAAATTTAGTGATACGTATCGGGCAAAAGACTATTGCTGGTGCTGCACAAATAGCTGAAGTATTACGGTTTATTGGCGAAACTGCGGTAGCACTGGCCAAAAGCGTGTTGCAGCCACAACGCATTCGCTGGCGGCCAATTTTATTTAACATTCGTACCGCTGGTTTTGATGCGCTGCCCATCGTAGGGCTACTATCATTTCTGCTGGGCATTGTGGTGGCTTATCAAGGTGCTGATCAACTACGCCAATATGGTGCGAATATTTTTGTGGTGGATTTAGTTGGTTTATCCATGCTGCGTGAATTTGCACCTTTAATGACAGCGATTATTATTGCCGGGCGTTCTGGCTCTGCCTATGCGGCACAAATAGGCACCATGGCGGTGACTGAGGAAATTGACGCATTGCAAACCTTGGGCATATCACCGCAAGAATTATTGGTTTTGCCCAAGGTCATCGCGTTAATTATTGCAATGCCGCTATTAACCGTATTTGCCGATGTGCTTGGCGTATTGGGTGGCATGCTGATGGCGCGTCAGCAATTAGATGTTGGCTTTATTGAGTTTTTAGATCGCTTTGTCAAGGCTGTCAGCCCAACGGCTTTTATGATTGGCATTGGCAAAGCGCCGGTATTTGCCGCTATTATCGCCATGGTGGGTTGCTATCAAGGGTTTCGCACTAAGGGCGGGGCTGATAGCGTGGGCCGCCAAACCACGCGCAGCGTGGTGCAAGCTATTTTTTTAGTGATTGTAGCCGATGCATTGTTTTCAATAGCATTTAGTATGCTTGACTTGTAGATAAATGCTATTAAATATGCAAAATACAGCCAAAAAAAAGCAGGCGCTGCCAACTATAGAAACAAAACCACAGCCAGTAGAAACAGTCATTCAAATGCGCAATGTTTCAACCAGTTTTGGTGAGCATGTAGTACATACGGATATTAATCTTGCCGTTAACCGCGCAGAAATTTTTGCTATCATTGGTGGCAGCGGTTCTGGCAAATCCACCTTATTGCGTGAAATGATTTTATTGCAACGCCCTAATAAGGGCTCTATTCGCTTATTAGGCATTGATTTACAGGATATTAATGATG
>JANMBK010000072.1:0-4190 GCA_031360365.1 Methylophilaceae bacterium | reverse complement strand
GTGCTGATTGGGCCTGGCAGAATAGGCTGTTGATGAGAAAGCAAAGTCCAAACACCTAAAAATAACAAAATACCAAATACAGACGGTATAAGTACTTTTAAAAATTCTGCTGTTTTGCTATTCATCGGGCTCAACATTGGTTTGCTCGGGTTGACAGCCTTAGCTTGTTTTTCAATCAACATTTTCACGTGTGGGTGATCTTCATTAGCTGCAATTACTGTTTCGGCTGCTGCATTTTCTGTACCGGTTTTTACATTAGTTGAAATCAGCTTTAAATGGTCTTTATTGACACTGACAGCGCTCATGGTTACCTCCTTTATAATACGCAGTGGCTCTAAAACGACTGCGTCACTATCCAATGTTTAAATTGCAAAGGTTAAATTTAAATGCGTTTAGCCTTTTAATGAAGAAATGGCACTCATTAAGCTTTAATTTTAAAACCCGCTGCATAAGCCGCAGGATTTTTACCATCCCACACCACGCCATCCATCAGTTTACTGCTGCGCAGCACGTCTTTTGGTATGCTGGCACCCACTAAACCTGCTGCCTCTGAGTAAAGTTTGATCTCATTCACTTTAGTGGCAACACCCAAGTAATCAGGGTCAGATTTCAACATGCCCCAGCGTTTATGCTGCGTTAAGAACCACATGCCGTCAGATAAGTAGGGGAAATTCACTGCGCCATCAGCGTAGAATTTCATGTAATTAGGGTCTTTATATTTTCTGCCATTACCGTTGTCGTAATCACCCACAAAACGCCCTCCAATCACCTCCTCTGCGGTATTCACATAGGCTTTACTAGAAATCAGTTTGGCAACTTTTGCTCGGTTTTCCATCGCATCAATATATTTACAAGCATCCAAAATAGCGGCAATCATGGCACGGGCTGTGTTGGGATTTTTTGCCACAAATTCAGCCGTAGTGCCCAATACTTTTTCTGGATGGTCTGTCCAAATGTCTTGCGTGGTGCTTACCGTAAAGCCCAGTTTGTCGTAAATTGCACGAGCGTTCCAAGGCTCACCAACGCAATAACCATCCATATTACCAATACGCATATTGGCGACCATTTGTGGTGGCGGAACAACGATATTTTTGATATCTTTTACTGGGTCAATACCATTGGCTGCCAGCCAGTAATTTAGCCACATGGCGTGCGTGCCAGTAGGGAAAGTTTGTGCAAAAGTGAAATCACGGTTTTCGTTAGTCATCACGCGTTTAAGTGATTTGCCGTCTTTCACACCTTTGTCTTTTAATTGGTTAGATAACGTAATAGCTTGGCCATTGTTGTTTAAACACATCAACACTTTCATGTCTTTTTGTTGGCCGCCAATGCCAAGTTGCACGCCATAAATCAAGCCGTATAACACATGCGAGGCATGTAGTTCGCCATTCATGGTTTTATCGCGAACCGCAGCCCAAGAGGCTTGTTTAGCCGGGATAATCTTAATGCCGTACTTTTTGTCAAACCCCATTTCAGCCGCAACAATAATCGCTGCACAGTCGGTTAATGGAATAAAACCAATTTTAACCTCGGTAATTTCTGGCGCATCACTACCGGCTGCATAAGCCATGCTTCTAATGCCAGCTGGCATCATGTTGAGTGCAGCTGCCGCACCAAACGCACCTGCGATGCTGTGTTTAAAAAACTGGCGACGACTAGCATCTACTGAACTTGTAGGTTCAACGGGGTTAACTACGGTCGAAATGGTTTTGGTTTTGTCATGGCCTTGCATATCTTTTCCTTAACTAAAAGTTGTATCTGAAAAAAGTTTTACCCATAAAAAAGCGCCTTAACAACGAGGGTTTATCCTCATCACTAAGACGCCTTTGTCTATTGTTGCAATCTATATATGCCATCATTAGCATATTTTTTATGACCTTACATACCAACGTTGGTATGCAGGCTTTACTACTAAAACTAAACTTAAATACTTAACTTAAATAATGAGCATTTTTGCAGCTTCAACTAATTGATGTGATAAATCGGCTAACTTCATATTCTTCTTCATCGCCATGTTGCGCAATAAACTGTAGGCTTCCTCTTCATCAATTTGGCGTTGTCGCATCATTAGGCCTTTTGCACGCTCAATCACTTTGCGTTCATCTAACTTAAGATTTGCCATAGTGAGTTCAGAACGTAAGCTTTTAAACTCTTCAAATCTTGCTACTGCAGCATCTATCACTGGTATTAGCCTTTCACTCGGAATATCACCCACGACATAAGCACTAACACCTGCTTGTGTAGCGATTTTAATTTTCTCTTTATCACCATCATGCGTAAACATTAACACTGGTCGCGAATCATTCATGCTCATCACGCAGATATTTTCTAATGTGTCGCGACTGGGTGATTCAGAATCAATAATCACAATATCGGGCTTTACCTCGCAGCATTTTGCCTCTAGATTCATCGTATTTTCGATATGTGCCACCACTTCAAACCCATTATCAATCAGCGACTGCTTAAGCGGATTACTGCGTTTGGCGTCATGATCGATAATCATCACTTTTAACATGACAAAGCACTAGCAAATGCCATGCCAGGTACGTTTTTATATTTATCTTGTTGATTTAATTAAGTAAATTTAGAATTAGACAAGGTGGCTTTATTTGTGCATCAAGCTAACTCATGCACAAATAAAGTGCAAACGCACTAAATTATCAAGAAAATAGTGGGCAAATAATTTACATGCTAGGAAAAGATTTGGTTAATATTTTTGCCCCTTTTTCCAGCATAAAATACCGAAACGCTTCCGCTGCCTGTGAGGCGTTACGCTTGGCCAAGGCCACCACATGCCAAGTGCGAATAATCGGCGTGTCCTGCACATCTAAAATAGTCAGTTGGTGATTCGCCAGCTCATTGCCAATGGTGTGCAATGACAGAAAAGAGATGCCTAGCTGTGCAATAATGGCTTGCTTGATGGTTTCATTACTCGACATCTCCATGCTAATAATGGGTGAAATACGATGTTCAGAAAAAAACTTTTCCATCAGTGCGCGCGTGCCAGACCCTGGCTCCCTAGAAATAATTTCGAAGTGATTTAGCGCTTCAGGTGAAACGTTAATTTTTTCTGCGAGCGAATTTTGTGGGCTAGCAACAAATCCGTGCGGATGGCTCGCAAAAGCTTCTATGCGCGTATCAATTTCCTTAGGTGGCTGACCCATTATTGCAATATCTAACTCCCCATCACGCAGCAACTCAATCAGTTGCTGGCGGTTCCTGACTTCAATTTTAATTTGTAGGTTGGGGTAATCTTTTTTAAATTCACTCAGCATCTGCGGTAAAAAATATTTGGCCGTGCTGACTAGGCCTATTTTTAGCGCTTTTACTTCAGTGCCGCGTAGGCGGTCCATCATGTTGTTAGCTTCGATGAGTGTGCTAGAAACACGCCTAGCGTAAATCAAAAAATATTCACCTGCTGTGGTTAAGCTTATTTTCTTACTTTCACGCACAAATAAGATGACGCCCATGTCTTCTTCCATCTCTTTAATTTGCATTGATATAGCTGGGGCTGAAATGTGTAGCTCTTCAGCGGCGCGAGTAAAGCTCATGTGTTTAGTTGCGCTTAAGAAAATTTTAATCTGCCTTAGTGTGAGGTTACGCATAAAGTTTATCCTAAATAATAAAATCGCATTAACATAGATAAGTAAAACTTACTTTACTATAAATTAATTATTACTTTACCTTAACATTAGATACTTTTAAAGTGGTCTAGTATATTAAAACTGTGTGTTAAATGTTTAATTAGAGCGAAGGATAACTGAATGGCAAACCAACTGAGTAAAAACGAAACCATGAAAGAAGGTGCAGAGCGCTACAAAGCAGGCGTCTTGCCTTACAAAAAAATGGGCTACTGGCAGCCCGATTATCAGGTGAAAGATACTGATTTATTGGCAATGTTTCGTATAACACCCCATGCTGGCAGTGATCCTGAAGAAATCGCAGCTGCCGTTGCGGGTGAATCTTCTACCGCCACATGGACGGTGGTTTGGACAGATCGACTAACTGCATGTGAAATGTATCGTGCTAAAGCCTATAGGGTTGAACAAGTGCCAAATACGGGTGAGGGCACCAAAATTGAGGCGCAGTATTTTGCTTATATAGCTTACGAGCTGGATTTGTTTGAAGGTGGCTCAATTGCCAACTTAACTGCGTCAATTATCGGCAACGTGTTTGGCATGAAAGCAGTT